>NZ_JAODYT010000019.1:0-73151 GCF_029834875.1 Pseudomonas sp. GD04158
CGCCGCGACCTGGACGCCGGTCTGAGTATCGACGGCGAAGCGCTGGATGCCCTGGAAACCCGCCTGGTCGCCGCGCGCGCCGAACTGGAGCAGGTGGAAACCCGCTGGGCGATCCAGCGCGACCTGGCCGAGCGCCTGCTCGAGCAGCGCAAGCAGTGCGCCGCGGCGCGTCTTGCTGGCGACGCAGAGGAAACCGACGAGCCACGTGCCAGCCTGGAGGAACTGGAAGCCGAGCTGCGCGCCCTCCAGGCCGAGCTGGCCGCGGCTCAGGCCAGCGAGCGCCTGGTCAGCTTCGAGGTCTGCCCGCGCCTGGTGGCCGAGGTGATCAGCCACTGGACCGGCGTGCCGCTGAGCCAGCTGGCGCGCGAGCACAACACCAAGGTCATCACCTTCGCCGACGACCTGCGCCAGCGCGTGCGCGGCCAGGAGCAGGCGATCCAGGCGCTGGACAAGGCCATGCGCGCCACCGCCGCCGGCCTCAACCGGCCCGATGCGCCAGTGGGCGTGTTCCTCCTGGTCGGCCCCAGCGGCGTCGGCAAGACCGAGACCGCCCTGGCCCTGGCCGACCTGCTGTATGGCGGTGAGCGCTTCCTCACCGTGATCAACATGTCCGAGTTCCAGGAAAAACACACCGTCTCGCGTCTGATCGGCGCGCCGCCCGGCTACGTCGGCTACGGCGAAGGCGGCATGCTCACCGAAGCCGTGCGGCAGAAGCCCTACTCGGTGATCCTCCTCGACGAGGTGGAGAAGGCCGACCCGGACGTGATGAACGTCTTCTACCAGATCTTCGACAAGGGCGTGGCCAACGACGGCGAAGGGCGCGAGATCAACTTCCGCAACACCCTGATCCTGATGACCAGCAACCTGGCCAGCGAACGCATCGCCAGCCTCTGTGCTGGCGGCGAACGCCCGGCCGCCGAGGACCTGGAGCTGGCCATCCGCCCGCAACTGACCCAGCACTTCAAGCCGGCCCTGCTCGGCCGTATGCGCGTGGTGCCCTACTACCCCATGGACGGCGACCTGCTGCGTCAGCTGGTCGGCCTCAAGCTGGCCCGTTTCGGCGAGCGCCTGGCCCGTCGCCAGCTCGCCTTCAGCCACTGCGACGGCCTGGTCGAGCACCTGGCCGAGCGCTGCACCCATGGCGACAGTGGCGCCCGTCTGATCGACCACCTGATCGACCAGCACCTGCAGCCGCTGGTGGTCGACCGCCTGCTCGACGCCATGGCGAGCGGCGAGACCTTGCAGCAGGTACGCGCCACCCTGAACGGTGAAGGAACGGTGGTCTGTGAGTTCGCTTAACCCCTCGCTGATGTTCAGCCAGATCCCCCAGCCGCTGCGCTATGCCGAGGCGCTGTTGCAGCGCTTCGCCCAACTGGCCCGCCATGCCAGCGCCGACGCTCTGCTCGGCGGGCTGGTGGAAGCCGCCGCGCAGCTGTCTGCCAGCGAGCTGAGCCAGCTGTACCTGCTCGACGCCACCCACACCCGCCTGACCCTCAGCGCCGAATGGCAGGACGGCCAACTGCAGCGCCGTGCCGAGGCCAGCCTGCCCAGCGACTATGACGGCGAACAGTTGCTGCAGTACTGCCTGTGCCAGAACCAGCTGCTCAGCCTCACCGAGCTGGATAGCAGCCTGCACAGCATCGGCTTCCTCCCGGAAAGCGGCCAGCCCTGGCGCAGCCTGCTGTGCCAGCCGCTGCTGGACGAACACCGGCAGGTCAACGGCTTGCTCCTCATCGCCAGCCACAAGCCCCGCGAGCTGCAGGGCTTCGCCGGCTCCCTGGGCCAGCTCGGCGGCTTCGCCATTGCCCAGTTGCACCTGCTGCAGCGCCTGCGAGCACCGCAGAGCGAGGCCGCAGCGCAACCCACCCCAAGCTGCGCCAGCGGCTACGGCCTGATCGGCGACAGCCCGGCGATGCGCAGCGTGTACCAGCTGATCGGCAAGGTGCTGCACAACTCGGTCAGCGTTTTGCTGACGGGCGAAACCGGTACCGGCAAGGAGCTGGTGGCACGTGCCATCCATGACTGTGGCTCCCGTCGCAGCAAAGCCTTCGTGGTGCAGAACTGCGCCTCGCTGCCGGAGAACCTGCTGGAGAGTGAGCTGTTCGGCTACCGCAAGGGCGCCTTCAGCGGCGCCGACCGCGACCATCAGGGCCTGTTCGATGCGGCCAATGGCGGCACCCTGTTCCTCGATGAAATCGGCGATATGCCGCTGAGCCTGCAAGCCAAGCTGCTGCGCGTGCTGCAGGAGGGTGAAGTGCGCCCGCTCGGTTCGACCCGCACGCACAAGGTCGATGTGCGCATCGTCTCGGCCACGCACCACAATCTGCGCAGCCTGGTCGAGGACGGACGCTTTCGCGAAGACCTGTTCTATCGCTTGTCGCACTTTCCCATCGAGCTGCCGCCACTGCGCGCCCGCGGTGAGGACATCCTGCGCCTGGCGCGGCACTTCGCCGTCGAGGCCGCGTGCTTCCTGCAGCGCGATGCCTATCGCTGGTCGGAAGCGGCGCTGGAGCACCTGGCCGGCTACGCCTTCCCCGGCAACGTGCGCGAACTCAAGGGCCTGATCGCGCGTGCCGTGCTGCTGTGCGAGGGCGGCGAGCTGCTGCCCGAGCATTTCAGCCTGGAGCAGACGCCGAGCGAAGGCAGCGCACCGCTGAGCCTGCGCGAGCGCATGGACCGGGTCGAACGCAATCTGCTGCTCGACTGCCTGCGCAAGAACCGCGGCAACCAGACCAATGCCGCCAACGAGCTGGGCCTGCCCCGGCGCACCCTGCTGTACCGCATGCAACGGCTGAAGATCAGCCCGAGCGAAGTGTGATGGGAGAGGCCATGAAGAATTTACTGGGCTGTGTAGCGTCATTCGTGCTGGAGCCCATGATCTCCAGCGGACGAATTGGGCGAATCAAGTATCTGCTGCTCCATGTGTGGAGCGCCTGGCCACTTTTCCTGGTTATGGCCTTGAGCAACAAAAACTCTCCGTTGTGGATGCAGTACGTGCTCTCGGTTCTCGTCGTTTTCGGTCTGATCTATTGGTGGATCGCCACGCTGACTGCCGGTGTTCGTCGCCTACATGACCTGGGCCGGAGCGGCTACTGGGTACTGCTGATCAGTCTGATTTGGCCGCTGCTGCTGATCTGGCCTGGGCAACGCCAGGCCAATCGCTACGGTCCTCCTGTGTTGAAACGTTCCGCTGCCACGCAGATAGCCGGAGCGGCCTGACATGTTCACTTTCACCTCTCTTCAAGGAGCGCATTCCATGCTGCATCGCTACCGGACCGCCGCCCTGCTGGCCCTGGCCCTCGTCCTGGCCGGCTGCACTGGCAACTACAAGTTCAGCGACGACCAATACCGCCCGCTGGGCGATCCGCAAGCCGAGAAGCGCGGCCACTGACCGCGAGGAGCACAGTCACCATGGAACTGGTATTCGAGATGGTCAGCGCACAGCAGTTCGTGCCGGGTCTGCTGACCACCAAGACCTTCAAACAGGCCGGCGGCGTGATCGGTCGCGCCGAGGATTGCGACTGGGTGATTCCCGATCGCAAGCGCATCCTCTCCAGCCGTCACGCCGAGGTCAGCTATCGCGATGGCGCCTTCTACCTGACCGACACCAGCAGCAACGGCATCGCCCTCAAGGACAGCGGCGCCAGCCTGGCCAAGGGCCGCCCGCAGCGTATCGAGCACGGCAGCGTGTACTGCCTGGGCGACTTCGAGATTCGCGCGCGGCTGATCCAGGATCCGGCCATGTTCGAGGGTGATATCGGCCTGCCGCAGGCAGCCGGCAGCATCATCCCCGACGACGCCTTCCTCGACCTCGATCCGCTCACCGCGCTGGAGCAGCAGGAGCGCGTCTACGCCGAGGTGGACGATCTGACCGCCGTGCTGCGCCCCAGCACCGCCCAGGCGCAGCAGCGTGACTACGCGCAGATCGACGAGGAAAACCTGTTGGTACCCGAGCTGGTGATGCCGACGCCGCCAGCGCAGCCGAAACCCGCGCCGGAGCCTGAGCGCCTGCCGCCGAGCTTCTGGGAAAAGTTCGCCGATGCCCTTGGCGTGCGCCTCGACGATCTCGACGACGATGCCCGCGAAGCCCTGGCGCTCAACGCCGCCAAGCTGCTCAGGCAGAGCGTCGGCAGCCTGCAGCAGGCCCTGCGCACGCGCGGCGAGCTGAAGAACGAGCTGCGTCTGGCCCTGACCACCGTGCAGGGCGCCGGCAACAACCCGCTCAAGCACGGCCTGGATAGCGGGGAGACGCTGACCGCCCTGCTGCGCGGCGGTAAACCCGGTCAGCTGCCTGCCGAGCAGGCCATCAGCCGCGGCTTTCGCGACCTGCAGGCGCACCAGGTGGCGTTGCTCGCCGCCAGCCGCGCGGCGGTCAAGGGCATGTTCGAGCAGTTCGCCCCGGAGCAGCTGGCCATGCGCTTCGAACGCAACGGCCGCAAGCCGCTGCTCGCCACCGCCGGCAGCCGCTGGCGCGCCTACCGCCGCCTGCATGCGGATCTGGCGCAGAACGACGACTGGAGCGACCGCCTGTTCACCCGCGATTTCGCCAGTGCCTACGAAGAGCAGGTTCGCCTGATCGCCACCCTCAATACCGACCTTCAAGGATGATGCCCATGCCTCGCCTGCTTTCCCTCGCCTTCATCGCCGCGCTGCTGAGCCTGGCCGGCTGCGCCGCGCTGTCGCCCTATTCGAGCATGACCAAGCTGGACCTCAGCCTGGCCGGCAGCGACCAGCTCAACCCGGACCTGCACGGCCGCCCCTCGCCCATCGTGCTGCGCCTGATGGAGCTCAAGCACCCGGTGGCCTTCGAGAATGCCGATTTCTTCTCCCTCTACCAGCGTCCCAAGGAGGCCCTGGCGCCCGACCTGGTGACCCTCGAGGAACTGGAGCTGCGCCCGGGCGAGACCCGCGAGCTGAAACTCTCGGTGGGTGAAGGCAGCCGCTACGTCGGCGTGCTCGCCGCCTACCGCGACCTGCCGGAAGCCAACTGGCGCTACGTCATCGCCATCGACGAGCAGCAGCGCAACCAGGCGCGCCTGCGCCTCGACGAGCGCGGCATCCGCAACCTCGATGCCGAGCAGGAGCGCAGCCGATGAGCCAGCATAAAGTCATCTGGCAGGAAGGCATGCTGCTGCGCCCGCAGCACTTCCAGCAGAACGATCGCTACTTCGAGCACCAGCTCAAGGTGCGCACGCAGAAACTGGACAGCTACGCCTGGGGCTTCTTCGAACTGGAGATCGACCGCCAGTTCCTCAACATGGGCAAGCTGGTGGTGAGCAAGGCCAGCGGCGTGCTGCCCGACGGCAGCCTCTTCGACCTCGGCGCCGAACGCGAGCCGCTGGGCCTGGACGTGCCGCCGAACACCGGCAACACCCCGGTGTACCTGGCGCTGCCGCTGGTCACCGGCAACCATATCGAGAGCCGCCGCCCGGAGCAGAAGGATGTGCTGGCACGCTACGTCGCCTTCGACGAGGAAGTCGCCGACTGCAACGCCGGCGACAGCAGCCACAGTCAGGTCAGCACCGGCCGCCCGGATTTCCGCCTGCTGCTCGGCGAGCAGCAGAGCGACCAGGCCTATGTGAAGCTCAAGCTGTGCGAGGTGCTCGACACCACGCCGGACGGGGTGATCAGCCTCGACCCGGAATTCAGCCCGACCTACGTCAACTTCCAGGCTTCCGGCTACCTGCTGAGCTGCCTCAAGGAAGTGATCAGCATGCTCGCCCACCGCGGTGACATCCTCGCCGAGCGCATCCGCGCCACCGGCAAGGTGGGCGGTGCCGAGGTCGGCGACTTCATGATGCTGCAGCTGATCAACCGCTACGAACCGATCCTGCGTCACCACCTGGGCGTCGAGCAGGTGCATCCGGAGCAGATCTACCGCGAGCTGGTCGGCCTGCTCGGCGAGCTGGCGACCTTCTCCAGCGAGACCAAGCGCCCACGCCTGGAAGGCCGCTACCTGCACAGCGACCAGGGCATGAGCTTCCGCAAGCTGATGGACGCCATTCGCCAAGTGCTGTCGATGGTGCTCGAACAGCACGCCATCGAGATGCTCCTGCAGCAGCGCCAGTACGGCATTCAGGTGTCGCCGCTGCACGACCACAAGCTGCTCGGCACCTCCAGCTTCGTGCTCGCCGCCAGCGCCCAGTGCGATTCCGAGGAGCTGCGCCAGCGTCTGCCGGCACACCTCAAGGTCGGCCCGGTGGAGCGCATCCGCCAGCTGGTCAACCTGCACCTGCCGGGGATCAAGGTCAAACCGCTGCCGGTGGCACCGCGGCAGATCCCCTTCCATTCGGGCAAGACCTACTTCGCCTTGGAGCTCAGCTCCGAGGAACTGGCGCAGCTGGAACGCTCCGGCGGCTTCGCCTTCCACGTGTCCGGCGAGTTCTCCGGGCTTGAGCTGAAATTCTGGGCGATCAGGAACTGACGATGACCATCAAGGAAATGGAATACGGCCAGGATGACAAGACGGTCATCCTCAACCGCAAGGGCGAAGCCCGCGCCGAAAGCCCGCTGACCGATTTCAGCGCGCCGCCGAAATTCGAGCAGTTGGAAGAACGCATGATCTTCGCCGCGCGCCTGCGCCCGGCAGAGAGCTTCAACATCAGCCTCAACCCGCTGGTGGCGGCGGCCTCCGCGCTGCTCTCTGAGGTGGTGCGGCTCAAGCACAGCTTCGAAAGCGAGGACCTGGACGCCCTCAACCAGCGCCTGACTCGCGAGATCAAGCTGTTCGAACACCGCGCCCTGCACGACGGCGCGGAAAGCAGCCAGGTGATGGCCGCGCGCTACGTGCTGTGCACCGTGGTCGACGAGGCCGTGGTGACCACGCCCTGGGGCAACGAGAGCCAATGGTCGCAGATGAGCCTGCTGTCCTCCTTCCACAACGAGACCTTCGGTGGCGAGAAGTTCTTCCAGCTGCTCGAGCGCCTGTCGCGCAACCCGGTCAAGCACCTGCCGATGCTGGAGCTGATGTACCTGTGCCTGTCGCTCGGTTTCGAGGGCAAGTACCGCGTGCTGCCGCGCGGCATGCTCGAGCTGGAAGCGGTGCGCGACAGCCTCTACCGGCAGATCCGTCAGCTACGCGGCGACGTGCCGCGCGAAGTTTCGCCGCACTGGCAGGGCCTCAAGGACACCCGCCGGCGCCTGGTGCGCATCGTGCCGTGGTGGCTGGTGGCGCTGTTCACCCTGATGTGCCTGGTGATGATGTACGCCGGTTTCGCCTGGGTGCTCGGCGAGCAGCGCGACACCGTCCTCAAGCCGTATCAGCAACTCGACCCGGCCTCGGGTGTCAGCATGGATGACGTGAAATGAAGAGCTTCTTCGCCAAACTTGGCGCCTTTTTCCGCAAGACCTGGGTCTGGAGCCTGCTGCTGGTGCTGGTCCTCGCCCTGCTGGTGTGGTTCGTCGGCCCGCTGCTGGCGGTCGACGACTACAAGTTCTGGGAGTCGGCCACCAGCCGCCTGCTGACCATCAGCCTGCTGTTCCTGCTTTGGGGCCTGGCCATGGTGTTCGCCAGCTGGCGCGCCACCGCACGCAAGAAGGCCGAGGAGAACGACGCCGAGGCGCAGGAGCGCCTGCGTCGTGAGGAGCAGATCGGCGAGGAGCAGAATGAGCTGCGCCACCGCTTCAAGGACGCCCTGCGCACCCTCAAGCGCTCCAGCCTGTACCGCGGGCGCAGCGAGAAGTGGCGCAACGATCTGCCCTGGTACCTGCTGCTCGGCCCGCAGGGCAGCGGCAAGACCAGCCTGCTGGACTTCTCCGGCCTGGACTTCCCGCTCAACCGCGGCGACAACCAGCGCCTGACCAAGGACGTCTCCGGCACCCGTTATGCCGACTGGTACTTCGCCGATCACGCCGTGCTGATCGACACCGCCGGGCGCTACCTGACCCAGCCAGACGCGCAGGTCGACGGCCGCGCCTGGGGCACCCTGCTCGGCCTGCTGCGTCAGCGCCGCGCGCGCCCGCTCAACGGCGTGCTGGTGAGCATTCCGGTCGAGCAGCTGCAGGGCGGCAGCGAGGTGGAGCTGGAAACCCTGGCCCGCCAGACCCGCCAGCGCCTGCACGAGATCCATCAGCGCCTGGGCGCCGACGTGCCGGTCTACCTGGTGCTGAGCAAGGCCGACAAGGTGCTGGGCTTCGACGAGTTCTTCGACCAGCTGTCGCGCGAGGAGAGCGAGCAGGTGCTCGGCGCCAGCTTCCGCAAGGAGCAGAACGCCAGCGACGTGGCCGTGGTGCGCCAGGAGTTCGAAGAGCTGCTGCGCCGCCTCAACAGCCAGGTGATCCTGCGCATGCACCAGGAGCGCGACACCCAGCGCCGTGGCCGCATCCTCGACTTCCCGCACCAGCTCGGTCAGATCGGAGAGCGCCTGTGCCTATTCATCGAGCTGGCCTTCGCCGGTAACCGCTACCAGCGCGCCAGCAAGCTGCGCGGCTTCTACCTGACCAGCGCGCCGCAGCTCAACGAACAGCTCGACCCGCTCACCGCCGGTATCGGCCGCAACCTCGGCCTGGCCGGCAGCGCGCTGCCGACCTTCCGCACGGGCCGTGCACGTTTCATCAACCACCTGCTCAGCCGGGTGATCTTCCCCGAGGCCGACCTGGCCGGGCTCGATCAGAAGGAAGTGCGCCGCATCGACTGGGGCCAGCGCGCCATGTATGCCACCGCCTTCGCCGTGCTGGCGCTGTTCGGCGTGCTCTGGGCCAGCGGCTTCTCGGCCAACCACGGGCGCCTGGAACAGCTGCGCGAGATCGCCCAGAAGCTCACCCGCGAGCACCAGGCGATCAACCCGCAGGACGACGCCCTGCAGACCCTCAAGGCGCTGGACAGCAGCTACGCCGCCACCCTGGTGTTCCCGCCCAAGGGCGAGGTGTCCTACCTGCAGCGTACCGGCCTGTTCCAGGGTGAGGCGGTCAATCCGGCTGTTTATTCGACCTACCGCGCCGAGCTGGAAACCCTGCTGCTGCCACGTGTGGCGCGGCAGCTGGAGGCGCAGATCCGCGCCAACCTCGGCGACCGCGAGCGCCTGCTCGGCAGCCTGCGCGCCTACCTGATGCTCAACCTGGAAGAGCGCCGCGACGCCGCCTTCCTCAAGGAGTGGGTGGCCGCCGACTGGTCGCTGCGCTATGCCGGCAACAGCCCGGCGCAACATGGCCTCAACACCCATTTCGCCCGTCTGCTCGACGAGTCCTTCGCGCCCTATGCGCTCAACGCCCAGCTGGTCGCCCAGGCGCGCCAGGTGCTGCGCAGCGAGTCGCTGGCCAACGTGGTCTATCGCATGCTGCGTGAACAGGCGCGCAGCCTGCCGGACTACCGCCTGAGCCAGAAGCTCGGGCCGCAGGCCGGGCTGATCAATGGCAGCGACTACGCCATCCCCGGCTTCTACACCCAGGCCGGCTACAGCAAGACCTTCACCGCCCAGGGCGGCAACCTGGTGCGCGAGATCCTGCGCGACAACTGGGTGCTGGGCGAGGGCGAGAGCCTCAGCGCCGGCGACCTCGGCCGCCTGATGGTAGAGCTGGAGCAGCTGTACTTCCGCGATTACGGCAACTACTGGGGCGAGGCCATTGCCCAGCTCAGCCTGGAGCCGATCGGCAGTGCCGGCCGTGGTGCTGCCCTGCTCGGCGGCCTGACCGCGGCCAACTCGCCGCTGCTGCAACTGCTGGTGGAAGTGCGCGACAACACCCGCTTCAAGGGCCTGGCCGAGGCCGCCGATGACGCCGGTGCCGCCGCCGAAGCGCTGGAGGGCGCCAAGGGCAAGCTGGGCAAGGCCGCCAAGCTGGCCAGCGCCGCTGCCGAACAGGCGCAGCAGGCCCTGGCCAAGAACACCCCGGACACCGCGCGCAAGACCCTGGAGCGCCGCTTCGAGGTGCTGCACAAGCTGCTCGACGACAACGGCGGTGCCGGCGTCGAACTGGCCGCCAGCCTGCAGGCATTGGACGAACTGCAGCGCCAGCTGGCCAGCCTGGCCAATGCCGGTGCCAGCGACCAGGCCGCGTTCGAGATGGCCAAGGCGCGCATGGCCGGCAAGCGCGATGCGATCAACCAGGTGCGCAGCGCCGCCGCGCGCCTGCCACAGCCGGTGGGCAACTGGCTGGCGCTGCTCGCCGAGGACAGCTGGACGCTGGTGCTCAATGATGCCTACCACTTCCTCAACCAGCGCTATCAGAGCGAGCTGTACGCCGCCTACGACAACTCGCTGAAGCAGCGTTATCCGTTCAGCGCGCACAGCGAGAGCGACGTGGCAGTGGCGGATTTCCGCGAGTTCTTCAAGGCCCAGGGCATTGCCGAGCGCTTCTTCGACCAGTACCTGCGCCCCTTCGTCAGCGGCAGCTCCGACGAGTATCGCCTGCGCCGCGTCGATGACCGCGGCCTGCCGCTGTCGCGCGAGTTCCTCCTGCAGATGAGCCGCGCCCAGGTGATCCGCCGCAGCTTCTTCGCCGAGAACCCGGCCGAGCCGCAGGTGCTGTTCAAGCTCGAGCCCTACTCGCTGGACTCCAGCCTGAGCCGCGCCGACTTCCGCTTCGGCAAGCAACAGCTGGAATACCGCCACGGCCCGATCGTCGCCACCGCCTTCCGCTGGCCGGCGGCGAGCGAGGAAGACCGCACCAGCCTGGTGGTCGAGGAACTCGGCGGTCGCCGCGTCGGCATCGAGAAGAACACCGGCCCCTGGTCGCTGTTCCGCCTGCTCGACCTGATGGACGTGGACTACCACAGCGGTCGTGACGTGCTGATCCTCAAGGCCAACCTGGGCGGCCTGCACGCCAACTACCTGCTGCACAGCCAGCGTTCGCCGAACCCGTTCGACATCGGCCTGCTGCGCAGCTTCAAGCTGCCGGCGACGCTCTGATGCCGGCAGTTGCCAACGCCTGGCGCAGCGCGGCGCGCACCGACACCGGCAAGGTGCGCGCGCGCAACGAGGACGCCTTCCTGGCCCTGCCCGAGCAGGGCCTGTGGGTGGTGGCCGACGGCATGGGTGGGCACCAGAACGGCGCCCTGGCCAGCCGCCTGATCGTCGAGCAACTGGCCGAGCTGGCGCAGGGTAGCCTGGAGCAGCGTCTGGTGGCGCTGCGTCAGGCGCTGCACCGGCTCAATCATCGCCTCGGTCAGGAGCTGACGGTAACCGCCGACCGCCCGGACACGGTGATCGGCAGCACCGTGGTCGCCCTGCTGCTCGACGGCGACCGCGCCGCCTGCGTCTGGGCCGGCGACAGCCGCTGCTACCTGTGGCGCGGTGCGCGTCTGTATCAGCTCAGCCGCGACCATTCGCTGGTGCAGCAACTGATCGACGAACAGGGCCTGACGCCGCAGGAGGCCGCGCGTCACCCGGCGGCGCATGCCCTGACCCGCGCCATCGGCGCCAGCGAAACCCTGCAGCTGGACATCCTCGAACTCGACGTGCTGCCCGGCGACGTCTTCCTGTTGTGCAGCGACGGCCTCTACCAGGGCGTTTCCGCCGACGAGCTGGGCGCCTGCCTCAACCTGCCTTCGCCGCACCTGGCCGTGGAGCGCCTGTTCCAGCGCGTGCTCGACGGCCCGGCCCGTGACAACCTCAGTGCCGTGGTGATCCGCCAATGATCGAAGCCGCCGAAGCCAGCGACCTCACCTACTTCGCCCTGGCCGCCACCGCCGCCAGGGAGCCTGTGCGCGAAACGCCGCGCCAGGCTCCCGGCGAGCTGCCGGAAGTGCTCGGCGGCCGCTACCGGATCGAGCGTCTGCTCGGCGTCGGCGGCATGGGCGCGGTGTATCGCGCGCGCGATCTGCTGCGCGAACAGTTCGGTGACCCCGAGCCCTATGTCGCGCTGAAGACCCTGAGCGACGACTTCGCCGAATACCCGGACGCCAACGCCCTGCTCTACAGCGAGTTCGCCCTCACCGCACGGCTCAGCCACCCCAACGTGGTGCGTCTGTTCGGTTTCGAGGTGGACATTCCCAGCCAGCGCGCCTTCATCACCCTGGAACTGCTGCGCGGCCTGACCCTCGATCAGCTGCTCTGTGAACGCCCCGAGGGCCTGCCCTGGGAGGAGCTGCGCGGCATCGCCATCCCGCTGCTCGAAGCCCTGTGCTATTCGCACCAGCTGGGCGTGCTGCATGGCGATCTCAAGCCCAGCAATGTGATGCTGGCCGAAGACGGCCTGCGCCTGTTCGACTATGGTCTCGGCCAGCCGGTGGAGGGCCTGCTGCCCGGTCTGCCGCGCCTGTGCCGCAGCCGCATCGCCGCCTGGACACCGCGCTACGCCGCGCTGGAGTTGCTCGAAGGCGCGCCGCTGTCGGCGGCTGCCGATGTCTATGCGCTGGCCTGCGTGCTGGTCGAGCTGGCCAGCGGGCAACACCCGTTCCGCCGCCTCAGCGCCAAGCAGGCCAAGAGCATGGAGCTGGACAGGCAGCTGCAACGCCCGGCGCAGGTGCCGCTGCACTGCTGGCAGGCCCTGCGCACCGCGCTGGCCTTCGACGAAAGCCAGCGGCAGATCGACTGCAGCGAGCTGCTCGACGCGTTTCGCCGGCCACCGGCTTCGCGTCTGCGCCGCTGGCTGGGCAAGGCATAAGGACTTAATCGAAAGGATACGCACATGTTTAACCCGGCCAATGAAACCCATTTCAGCCTGACCATCGAAGGCGTCGAGCACGATCTGCAGGTGCTCGAATTCAACGGCCGTGAGGCCATCAGCCAGCCCTATCGCTTCGACGTCGAGCTGATCAGCGAACGCCCGGATCTCGATCTGGCCAGCCTGCTGCACCAGCGCGCCTTCCTCGCCTTCAGCCCCAATGGCGACGGCATCCACGGCCTGATCCACCGGGTCGAACAGGGCGAGTCCGGCAAACGCCTGACCCGCTATTGCCTGGCCATCGTGCCGCAGCTCGCCTACCTGGCGCACCGCACCAACCAGCGCATCTTCCAGCACCTGACGGTGCCGCAGATCATCGCTCAGGTACTGGAAGAACATGGCATCGTGGAGGGCCGCTATCAGTTCCAGCTAGGCCCCAGCGTCTACCCGCAGCGCGAGTACTGCGTGCAGTACGACGAGAGCGACCTGCACTTCGTCCAGCGCCTGTGCGAGGAAGAAGGCATCCACTACCACTTCCAGCACAGCGCAAGCGGCCATGTGCTGACCTTCGGCGACGACCAGACCGCCTTCGCCAAGCTCGGCCAGCCCACGCCCTATATCCAGGACAGCGGCATGACCGCCGACGATCCGGTGATCAAGCGCCTGGCCCTGCGCCTGGAAACCCGCACCCGCAGCACCACCCGCCGCGACTACGATTTCGAGCAGCCGCGCCTGCTGCTGGAGGCGGCCTACCAGGGCGAGCAGGCCGGCGAGAACGACGGCCTGCCCGATCTGGAAGACTACGACTACCCCGGCCGCTACACCGACCGCACCCGCGGCAAGCACCTGGCCAAGCGCGCCCTGGAACGCCACCGCGCCGACTACCAGCAACTGCAGGGCCAGAGCGACCAGCCGCGGCTGGTCACCGGGCATCTGCTGGAAATCTCCGAACACCCGCGCCGCGAATGGAACGACCTCTGGCTGCTCACCGAAGTGCTGCACGAAGGCAAGCAACCGCAGGTGCTGGAGGAGTCGATCACGAGCGATCTGACACGACGCAGATCGGCCCCCTCGCCCCTTCGGGGAGAGGGCTGGGGAGAGGGGGAAAAGGACGACGCCGACTTCACCCAAGGCTACCGCAACCGCTTCCTCGCAACGCCCTGGGACGTACCCTACCGCCCGCAACTCGCTCACCCCAAACCCCGCGTCCTCGGCAGCCAGAGCGCCGTGGTCACGGGCCCTGCCGGCGAGGAAATCCACTGCGACGAATATGGTCGAGTAAAGGTGCAATTCTTCTGGGACCGGGAAGGCCAGGCCGACGAGAAAACCAGCTGCTGGTTGCGCGTCAGCTCCAGCTGGGCCGGCGATCGCTACGGCGCCATCACCATCCCGCGCATCGGCATGGAAGTGCTGGTCACCTTCCTTGAAGGCGACCCCGACCAGCCCCTGGTCACCGGCTGCCTGTACCACGCCGAACACGTCGTGCCCTACGACCTGCCGACGAACAAGACCCGCAGCGTGTTCAAGACCCTGAGCAGCCCCGGTGGTGGCGGCTACAACGAACTGCGCATCGAGGACCGCAAGGGCGCCGAGCAGATATACGTCCACGCCCAGCGCGACTGGGACGAAAACATCGAGCACGACCAGAAGATCCGCGTCGGCAACGAACGCCACGACACCGTGGAGAAGAACAGCTACACCGAACTGCTGGCCGAGGAACACCTCACCGTCACCGCCGACCGCAAGGTCGAGGTCAAACCCCAGGATCACCTGACGGTGGCCACCGACCAGCACATCAAACTGGGCACCGCACAACTGACCAAGGCAGGCCGTGAGATCCACCTCAAGGCCGGGCAGAAAATGGTCATCGAAGCCGGCATCGAACTGACCATCAAGGCCGGCGGCAGCTTCATCAAACTCGACCCCGGCGGCATCACCATCTCCGGCCCGCTGGCCAGGATCAACGCAGGGGGTTTGCCAGGCAAGGGCTCGGGGCTCAAGATCAAGCCGCCCGTGCTGCCGGGTATGGCCGATAGCGACAAGGCGGGGAGTTTGTTGGAGCAGGCCGTCAGCAACTGTGTGGACAAGCCACAGAAAGCCGTGTGTGAAGAGTGTCTGCTTCGTGCGCAAAGTAAAGCCCAAGCGCTAGTCGCACGTTGAGAGGCACCGGAACACTATGAAATCCTTGGCTCACACTTGGCTGAATCTGCTCCGCGAGCATGCGGAGCAAGAACGTTTGCAGTATTTCGATCTGCTGGTCGATGCCAGCAATCTGCACTACCCGCTGCTTTCACATCTCGATGAACTTGAGCAGCCCCCGGAAATTGCCATGCTTCTGGAAGGCACACCAGAAGGGGCCATCGCGGCCAAAGGGCCTCTACTGTTGCGAGTAGGAGTCGATCAGCTCGAACAACACTGGCTCGAAGAATTGCTGGCCAGCAAGAATGCACACCAGCATCTTCTGGCACTACTCAGTCCTTGGCCCTTCACCCAGCTTGCCAGCCACCTAAGCCACTGCACTCAGGTCGAGTGGAACGATGGCCGGAGCAGTGGCCTGCTGCGTTTCTATGATCCGCGCATGCTGGTTCCCACCAGTGAAGCGCTGGATCCGCACCAGATATGGTTCCACGCCCCGGTCATCGCCTGGCACTGGCAGGATCGTGACCGGCAGCCTCGTAGCCTGCCAGGCAACCTCTTGGGCTCAACGGAATTGCCGTCGCCGCTGCCGGTCTTGCGGCTGACGAAGGCGCAGATGGCCAGCCTGCTGGCCTGGAGTGCGGCGGAAGACTATCGGCGCAGTTGGGGTGTGCAGCCGCAGGACTACGGCATGGGTCAACAGGAACCGTTAATGCGCCACCTGATGCATGGGCAGTTGGCAGCGAATCGCGAAGGGCTGCACGACCTCGACCAGCGTGACGCCTTTATCCGCGTCTGGCTGGCCAAGAACTCCTCAGTCGCGCCGCCTGAAGAGTCCGTAGAGGTGTGGGCATGATCAACAGAGTTTTGCCCTGCCTTCTAGCGATCTCATTGCTGAGCGGTTGCATGTCCAGGGAAAGCGAAATGCTCGGTGCTCCTGTCGAGGGTTATAACCATACCTCTGTCGCTATCAACCGCTTCACGGTCAACGGTGCTGGGGGGCCCAATCTAGGCCCTTATGGTGGTGGCGGTGGACAAGTCTGCTGTGGCTCGGTGCCTCGTTATTGGCGGCCAGGATTGAGGGCCATTGTGGAGTGGGAAAAAGATCCAAATCCTGGTGCCTCTGTTGGATGGCCACCTCATGGCACGGATGGATGGAGAGAGGCATATAAGAAACACGCGGCCAATTACACCCACCACCGGGTAGTGGTGGAGATTCCTCAGTACCAGGAAGCCGGGACATTGAAAGTGCATTTTCTCCCCTGCGATCAGGTGAGGGTCTCGGCGGACAATATTTTCTACGGGATCCCCGGCTACCCCTACAACTTTCCCCGCAAGATGGAGGATACGGAATGTCCCGCCCTTTGAGCTTGTCGCTTATTCGCAATCCTATAAGTCGATATCAGTTCGCTGGTTTGTCGCTAGCGCTATTACTGATCAGCGGCTGCATGGCCAAGGAGTCCGAAATGCTCGGTGCTCCTGTCGAGGGCTATAACCATACGTCCGCTGCCATCAACCGCTTTACCGTCAACGGTGCTGGGGGCCCCAATCTAGGCCCTTATAGCGGTGGCGGTGGACAAGTCTGCTGTGGCTCGGTGCCTCGTTATTGGCGGCCTGGGTTAAGAGCCATTGTGGAGTGGGAGAAAGATCCAAATCCCCGAGGATATGGCAGCTGGCCGGAGCGACCATACTCCGACGCCTGGAACAAACGTATGGAGAAACACCGCAGTCATTACACCCGTCACCGGGTGGTGGTGGAAATCCCTCAATATCAGGAAGCTGGAACTTTGAAAGTGCACTTTCTCCCTTGCGATCAGGTGAGAGTGTCAGCGGACAATATTTTCTACGGGGTTTCCGGCTACCCCTATAACTTTCCCCGCAAGATGGAGGATACGGAATGTCCCAAACCTTGAGCCCACCGCCCGCTAGGGCCTTAAAGGCGCGCCCGTTTGAACGCACAGGTCTGCCAATTAATTCGGCAGAGGTCGCCACAAATATCCGAAGCCAGAGCCGCGACGAAAAACGGGCCTGGAGCAAGGCAGTCAAGGATGCTGCGAAGCAAGGCGACGAAACGCCTGAACCTTGCTGTAAAACTCTATATATCAGCTTGTGTTTCGACGGTACCAATAATCACGAGCCTTCGGACTCTATTGCCGACCCAATTTGTACGAGCAATGTGGCGCGTCTTTACCATGCAAGTATCGAGCAAACGGGAAAAGGTTTTTTTCGATATTACAGTCCTGGGGTCGGCACTGTTTTTGAGGAGATCAAAGAGTACTTGCCTAGTCAGCTAGGCCTGATCGGCGCTAGTGGGGGCGAAGATCGCATCAATTGGGGGCTTACTCGATTAATCGCAGCGCTCAAGGAAACCCTCAAGGGGGCAGGACAGGAGCCGCTTTCTATTGCTCAGACCCAAGCCTTGGTCGAAGCCATGGGCACTAACTGGGCAGCCTCCGTGCTAAGCGGAGGCCAATTGGAGAATGGCGCACACAAACGCAAGGCCGCGATACAGCCCTACGAGGACGAACTGGCCAGTTTGCTGGAACAACGGCGAAGCGCTGGCGAGAAACCGGAAATCCTGGCCTTGCGTCTTTATGTCTATGGTTTTTCCCGCGGCGCCGCTCAGGCCCGCACTTTCGCTAACTGGCTGATGGAGCTGACGCGCCGGCAAAATGGTGAGACCAGCGAATACCGTTTCGCGGGGCTGCCTATTTCCATCGAGTTCCTTGGCCTGTTCGATACAGTGGCCGCAGTGGGGTTGGCCGATAGCGTACCTTTCGCTGCCGGTCATATGGATTGGGCCAGCGGTACCATGCGTCTGCCGGACGAAAGCCAGGTGCAAGCCTGCATGCCAACCGGCCTGCCTGAAGATTGCCTTTTTCTCAAACGCTGCGTGCATTTGGTTTCCGCTCATGAGCAGCGCGCCAGCTTCCCGCTGGACTCCATTCGCCGCCGAGAAAAAAACGCCGATGGAAAACGTGACGACAAACGAGCGTCCGCCTATCGCAAGGACACTTGGGAATACGTCTATCCAGGCATGCACTCCGACGTAGGTGGTGGTTACCCACCTGGCGATCAGGGCAAGGCCTGTGGTGGCCAAGGCGAGCTGTTGTCACAGATCCCTTTGCACCACATGTACCGATCGGCCTTCGCCGCAGGCGCACCGTTACAGGTTCCCGAAACCGTTGCAGAGGGCCTCGAAGACTGGCGAAAAATGGATCCTGAGACATTCGGCGAGTTTGCTGTAGGTGACGCACTCACAACCCGCTTCAATGCCTGGCAGCAACAGGCTGAAGAAGAGCCGCTTGAGGATATGATCAAGCGAGAACTGGCCCTGATCACAGCCTGGCGTATCGACCGCTATGCCGGCGGCATCGACAAGCAGGGCTTCTACAGCCATGTGAAAGGCCAGGATATGAGTGATGAGCAACAGGATGCCCTGAAACGCCTGCATGCCCAGAAACTGGCGGAAAACAAAGCGGCCGCGCAGGGCAAGGAACCACCTGTGCTCAGTGCCCGCGAGCAACGACAGCGCGAGGCGGATCTTGAGTTGGTCGGGGGTACTGATGCTTATGCGCGTATCAATACCAACAAGACATTCGAGCCGGCCCTGGATGATCGGCAATTGCGCCGTGCCGCCGCTGAGTTCAAGCGTGACTACGACCGTAACTGGGGCGTTCTCGAGGATACATTCGCATGGGGTGGTGTAATCAATCTGTTGCTCGGTGGCACTGTCTACCTAATCAACGAAGAAGATGAAGCTCAGGAGTATGCCGAGCTTTACCAGAATGGCAGGCAGCGCCATGGCAAGCTATTTACTATGCCGGGTGTTATCGCCAATGGGCAGCAGGATCTGGTCGCGCTTTTTGATGATCATGTGCACGATTCACGTGCCTGGTTTATGAACTCTTCTTTTTTTGGCGAGCGCGAGCTTTTTACCGACTATTTCCGCTACCGCCTGGTCCATTTCGACAATGAATCGAACAAGCGTCTGTCGGTATTGATGAATGCTGGACGCGTTGTTGGGATGGGTATCGCTTTGAGCAGCATCGGGCTATCGATCAAAAAGCGAAACCCTCGCTATTTGCTAGGCCTATTCTTGCCGTCCCTGGCGACTCCTGTCTTAACCGGCCGCCCAGGGTTGCCTGCTTTCCCGGAAATCAGCGCATACGACCCTTTGACCGGCATCGCCCTGCCAATGATGGAGGGTATGGAGGCCGTACGTGCTTTTACTCGAAATCCAGGCGACGTGGTGGCCCTGCTCAATACCATGCCACCGCCTGTACCGCTCACCGAAAGAACCGCCAACACCCCGGAGTTGCAAACCATCTTTAAAGCCGCCGAAGCGGCGAAGGCGGTGAAAGCAGCCAATGACTCCGGCGATATGAGCGGTCTGCTGGGGCAGGCCATGGACCTCATGGATAAAGGAGATCCCAAGCCAGGGCTGCAGTCTCCGGGCTGGCTGGATCAGGCCAAAGGGATGGCCAAGGAGTTCGCCGGTTAGGAGCAAAGGCGGCGGAGCATCATTGCTCCGCTGCTTTTGGTTTGCAGGTTTCCGCTTCTACCGTTTCCAGCGCGCCCCTCAACACTTCCACCTCCTTGCACATCTTCTGTTCCACCAATCGCCCATCCTCCAACTCAACCACGGCAGTGCCCCCGGGCGGGATTGATTCCACAGAAAAAGGGGACGGACTCAACGAGAACCGTCCCCCTTTCTGCTCGTCAGTGCAAAGGCCGGTCGCGCGACCGGCCTTTGTGTGCCCGCCGGCTCCGTTCAGCGATGCTGACGATCGATACGGAACAAACTGGTGGTGCCGCTGACTTCGTTGCCTACCACCAGCAGCGGCACGCCGATCGGGCTGTGTTCGGCTTCGATCACCATCAGCCCCTCGGGGCCCAGATCGCCCGCGGTGGCGCTGCCTGGAGTCGCGGCGAAGTCGCGATTGTTGAAGTACTGCACGAACTGCGGCGCCTGCGGCTGGCTGATGTCATAGACCATCACTCCACCGATGCGCTCCAGGCCGATGAAGGCGTAGGTCTTGCCCCACAGCTTGGCCAGGGTCACGCCCTCCGGCTCCGGGCCCTTGTTGTCGCTGCGGTTGTCGAAGCTGTTGCTGGCGTGGTCGGAGTTGAAGAACTGCGGATTGGCCGCGGCGGTGATGCGCTCGAAGTCGGCGCCGCTGTCGTAGACCTGGGTGAGGTCTTCGCTCCAGATCGAAAAGGAACGTCCACCAAAGGCGTGGATGGCTTCGTAGTGGCCGCTGGCCGGGTTGTAGCCGCTGGCAGTGGAAACGGTCAGGCGGCCAAGGTTGGCGTTCTGCTTGAGGCTGGCGGCATCCGGGAAGTGCAGCGGGCTGAGCGGGTAGTTGGCGCTGCCCAGGCGCACCTCTTCGCTGAATCCGGGGTAGTCGCGCGCGTCGCCCTCGTTGGCGGTGACCAGGTAGGTGCGCCCGCGGTACTGGTAGCTGGCGATGGCGTCGGGTTGGTACATGCCCAGCACCGGCCAGTTACGGATATTGATCTGGTTGTCGCGGTCGCTGGCGTCCAGTTCGTTGCCGGCCAGGCTGTGGTCCTTGAAGCCGAGCCCGTGGATGGCCTTGAACTGGCCGCGCTTGATATCCAGCACGGCCACCGCGTTGTTTTCCTGCAGGGTCACCCAGGCGGTTTTGGAGTCGTGGGCGACGCTGATGTACTCCGGTTCCAGGTCCCGGGCGACACTGGCATTGGGGCCGAAGATGCGTACCGACGGGTCCAGGTCGGCGCGGGAGAAGGCGCGGAAGTCAGCGGTACGGACCTGGGCCTGGGTCAGTTTGGTGATGTCCTTCGGCAGGTCGACGATGCTCACCGAGCCTTCCGGATCGGTCAGGTAGTCGTCGCTCGGCTCGCCTTCGTTGGCCACCAGCAGGTGTTTGCCGTCCGGAGTGAAGACGAGCATGTCCGGCAGGGCACCGACCTGCACCGAGGCCAGTACCTGGCCGTCGCGATTGAGGAACACGGCGCGACCGGGCTCGGTTCTCACCCGGTTTTCCACCGCTGCGGCGATCAACCCGTCGCGCACCGCGACGCTGTTCACCGCTCCGCCATGGGCAGACAGGTCGAGGTTGAACAGTAGCGTGGGCCGGCTCGGCTCGCGTATATCCAGCACGTCGATCAGGCCGCTGGCGGCGTTGACCACGAACAGCCGCTGGCTGGCCGGGTCATGAGCGACGATCTCCGCTGCCGACTGGCCGAACAGGCCGCTGCTGTAACTGCCGAGCGGCGTCAGCTGGATGGTTTTGGGCGAGGCGGCGGCGTGGGCCAGGCCGCAGGCGAGCAGGCCGGCGGCGAGAACTGACTTGTGCATGGAAGGCTCCCTTGCTGGTTGGAGGGAGCAGGATGGGACAGGCGCATGTCGGCAAAATGACCGAGTGATGGCAGTTGCATGGCGAATCGACGACGCGCAACGGAGGCCGAGCCGCATGGGAGGCGGTGACAGTCAGGCGGCCCGCTGCGCGGTTTACGGTACGGGCTCCAGAGCGATCAGTAGAGGTCTTCGTCGGTCACCAGGCGGACTTCGCCGGCGTCCATGGCGTAGGCGGCGTCGGCCAGGTCGTTGCTGATCTGTTCCACCTTCAGCGTGCCGCTCACCCACAGCGGGGCGTAGATGTCCTCGAGCGGGATGCCCTTGGGGTAGCGCACCAGCACCAGCTGGTTGGGCGGCGGTGGCGGGACATGAATGCAGGCACCCGGGTAGGGCACCAGGAAGAACAGGGTGCTGTTGCCCTTCTCGTCGTTCTCCAGCGGCACCGGGTAGCCGCCCAGGCGAATGGCCTGGCCATCGAGCTCGGGCACGGTCTTGGTCGAGTACATCACCGCCGGCAGATCCTGATCCTGCTGGCGCAGGCCGCCTTCGCTGTAAAAGGTGCTGTCACCCTCCGGGCTGTCGTGGCTGATTTCGGGCATCTCCTCGAGGGCCTTGCGGTCCTCGGGCGGCATCAGGTCGAGCCAGTCGGTTTCCGGCAGTTCGGCGTGGGCCAGGCCGGTGCACAGCAGCAGGGCGAGAAGCAGGTGGTGCATGGTGTGTGGTATCTCGTGACGGCGGGAGACGATCGGGGCCGGCGCGTCGGCGCCCGGAAGGTGCTGACGGACCGGCTCCGCAAGAGGGCTCAGCCTTTCTTGATCGCGCCGTAGATTACCAGCAGAACGACGGCGCCGATCACCGCACCGATGAAACCGGCGGCTTCCCCGGCTTCATAGATGCCCAGCGCCTGGCCGCCGTAGGTGGCGGCGATGGAGCCGCCGATGCCGAGCAGGATGGTCATGATCCAGCCCATGCTGTCATCGCCGGGTTTGAGGAAGCGAGCGACGAGGCCGACGATCAGACCGATGAAAATGGTGCCGATAATACCCATTGGCGTATCTCCTGGATGAAGCCGCGCAGGCGGCAGACGCTGCATGGGACAGGCAGGGGTGGCCGTCAGTTCGCCTCATCCGGTGGCAGCACGCCATAGCGTCGGTAGATCAGGGCGACTTCTCCCTCGTCGCGCATGCGCTCGAGCTCGCCGGCCAGACGGTCGTAGAGTTCCCGGCGGTCGCTGCGGTAGCGCTTGAGCGAGGCGCCGAAGTGATTGCCGAGCACCTGGCGGTGCGCGTAATGGGCATAGCTGAAGTCCTCAAAGCCCAGTGCGGTGAACTGCGCCTCCATCGGCATCATGTCCAGCACGGCAATGGTGTCGAGGCGTCCGGCGCGAAACATCGCGGCCAGCTGTGCATCGTCGCTGGCATAGGCCCTTGCCAGGCGCTCGTCGCTGTCGAACGGTTCGAAATAGACCGTGCCGCGTTTGACCCCTACCGAGAGACGGTGCAGATCCTCATAGCGTTTCAGCCCGGCTTCGCGCCCCGGATGGACGACGAAGCGGATGTTCAGCTGCTGGTTGCCGATGCTCGGCAGAAAGTGGATGTACTCGCGGCGCTGGTCGGTGAGCAGCACGCGCGGTACCAGATCGACGCGGCCCGAGCGCAGGTCGTCGAGGCTGCGCAGGAAGGGCGCCTGGCGCCAGTGCAGGCGCACGCCGATGCGCTGCGCGGCGGTTTCCAGCACGCTGATCAGCGGGCCGCTGGGGATGCCGTCGACTGCGCGCATTTCCGGCGGGCGTTCGCGGAAGTCGACCCGCAGAACCTCCTGCGCCCCGACGCAGGTCAGGGCAAAGAGCATGGGCAGGAAGGCAAGCAGGCGCTTCATGAATAGGCTCTTGGACGACGGCCGTCGTTCAGGAGTCTAGCTCTGAATCGCCCTTTCAGCCCTTGGCGATCAGGGCCTGAACCGCTGCGATGCCGGTATTCAGGGTGGCCCGATCGGCACTGCGCAGGGTGGCATGACCGACCTTGCGGCCGACCTTGAAGGCCTTGCCGTAGTGGTGCAGATGGCAGTCGGCGATGCTGATCACCTTGTCCACCGGCGGCACTTCGCCGATGAAATTGAGCATGGCGCTCTCGCCCAGCTTGGCGGTGGAGCCCAGCGGCAGGCCGGCGACGGCACGCAGATGGTTCTCGAACTGGCTGCACTCGGCGCCCTCGATGGTCCAGTGCCCGGAGTTGTGCACGCGCGGGGCGATCTCGTTGGCCTTGAGGCCACCGTCCACCTCGAAGAACTCGAAGGCCAGCACGCCGACGTAGTCGAGCTTGTCCAGCACGCGGCCGACATAGTCTTCGGCCAGCGCCTGCAGCGGATGATCGGTGCTGGCGATGGACAGGGCGAGGATGCCGCTGTCGTGGGTGTTGTGCACCAGCGGGTAGAAGCGGGTTTCACCGTCGCGGGCACGCACGGCGATCAGCGACACCTCGCCGCTGAAGGGTACGAAGCCTTCGAGGATGCACGGCACGCTGCCCAGCTCGGCGAAGGCGCCGGTGACGTCTTCCGGCTTGCGCAGGACCTTCTGGCCCTTGCCGTCGTAGCCCAGGGTGCGGGTCTTCATCACTGCCGGCAGACCGATGCTGGCCACCGCGGCATCGAGGTCGGTCTGCGACTGGATATCGGCGAACTCCGGAGTGGGAATGCCCAGTTCGCGGAACATGGACTTCTCGAACCAGCGGTCGCGGGCGATGCGCAGGGCTTCGGCGCTCGGGTAGACCGGCACGAACTGCGAGAGGAAGGCCACGGTTTCCGCCGGCACGCTCTCGAATTCGAAGGTGACCAGATCGACCTCGTCGGCCAGCTGGCGCAGGTGATCCTGATCGCCGTAGTCGGCGCGGATATGCTCGCCAAGCGCCTGGGCGCAGGCGTCCGGCGCCGGGTCGAGGAAGGCGAAGTTCATGCCCAGCGGCGTACCTGCCAGGGCCATCATGCGGCCCAGCTGGCCGCCACCGATCACACCGATTTTCATCGCATCATGCCTCGCGCGGGTCCGGGTTGCTCAGCACGGTATCGGTCTGCTCCTGGCGGAACTGCTTGAGCGCCGCGTGGAACTGCGGGTGCTGGTGACCGAGGATGCTGGCGGCGAGCAGGGCGGCGTTGACCGCGCCGGCCTTGCCGATGGCCAGGGTGGCGACCGGGATGCCGGCCGGCATCTGCACGATCGACAGCAGCGAGTCGACGCCCGAGAGCATGGACGACTGCACCGGCACGCCAAGCACCGGCAGGTGGGTCTTGGCCGCGCACATGCCCGGCAGGTGAGCGGCGCCACCGGCACCGGCGATGATCACCTGGATGCCGCGGGCTTCCGCCTCTTCGGCGTACTGGAACAGCAGGTCCGGGGTACGGTGGGCGGAGACCACCTTGACCTCGTGGGGAATGCCCAGCTTGTCCAGCATCTCGGCGGTGTGGCTAAGGGTGGACCAATCGGACTTGGAGCCCATGATCACGCCAACCAGTGCGCTCATCGTCGTGCCTCTTCTCTTGGGCGCCTCACGGCGCATCAAAAACCAACAAGCCACGCGGGCGGGCCAGCGTGGCTTGTCATGATTCGTTGGCCGGGTGCTGCCGGCCGAAGGCCGCGCAGTATAACGCAAAGCCGCCGTTGGCGGGCAGTGGCGACGACCGTTTGTCATGCAGGCCCCGGGCATGCGGCAAAACCGCCTAAACCTTGCTCTGGAGCAATGCCCGCGCAGGCTGCGCGCGCACACTGGGCAGACACTCGCATGCAGGAGGAACCGCGCATGAACCCGACCATGAAAGCCGCAGTGGTCCACGCCTTCGGCCAGCCGCTGCGTATCGAGGAGGTGAAAACCCCGCTACCCGGCCCGGGGCAGATTCTGGTGAAGATCGAGGCTTCCGGCGTCTGCCACACCGACCTGCACGCAGCCGAGGGCGACTGGCCGGTGAAGCCGAGCCTGCCGTTCATTCCCGGCCATGAAGGGGTGGGCTACGTGGCGGCGGTCGGCAGCGGCGTGACCCGGGTCAAGGAGGGCGACCGTGTCGGCGTGCCCTGGCTGTACAGCGCCTGTGGCTGCTGCGAGCATTGCCTGACCGGCTGGGAGACGCTCTGCGAGAGCCAGCAGAACACCGGCTACTCGATCAACGGCGGCTATGCCGAGTACGTGCTGGCTGACCCCAACTACGTCGGCATCCTGCCGAAGAACGTCGACTTCCTCGAGATCGCGCCGATCCTCTGTGCCGGGGTGACGGTGTACAAGGGCCTCAAGGAAACGAGGGCGCGGCCCGGCCAGTGGGTGGCCATCTCCGGTATCGGCGGCCTCGGTCACGTCGCCGTGCAGTACGCCCGCGCCATGGGCCTGCACGTGGTCGCGGTGGATGTCGACGACGCCAAGCTGGAGCTGGCGCGCAGGCTCGGCGCCAGCCTGACCATCAACGCACGCCAGGAAAATCCGGCCGAGGTGGTGCAACGCGAGATCGGCGGCGCCCACGGCGTGCTGGTCACCGCGGTGTCCAACGCCGCCTTCGGCCAGGCCATCGGCATGGCGCGTCGGCACGGTACGGTGGCCCTGGTCGGCCTGCCGCCGGGTGACTTCCCGACGCCGATCTTTGACGTGGTGCTCAAGGCCATCAGCATCACCGGCTCCATCGTCGGCACCCGCGCCGATCTGCAGGAAGCGCTGGACTTCGCCGGCGAAGGCCTGGTCAGGGCCACGGTGCACCGCGACAGGCTGGACAACATCAACGCCATCTTCGAGCAGATGCGCCAGGGGCAGATCGAGGGACGCATGGTGCTGCAGTTCTAGCGCGAGCCGTTTTCCTACAGATTCTGGTGCCGAGCGTCGCACAGACCGCAGTTCGGGCTGCGGTCTATACTGCTCACTTTTCATCCATACAAGGACGTATCGCCATGAAACAGTACGTTTCGCTCGTTGCCCTTTTTCTGCTCTCGCTGCAGGCCGCCGCCCTGGAGTTGGCCAGGCATCCTCAGGTGTTCGATGCCGGCCAGGGCGTCAGCCTGACCCTCGCCCCGACCGCCGACGGCAAGCAGGCCCTGGTGCAGGTCAAGGGCATCAACCATCCGCTCGACGAGGTGGTGTTCCTCACCCAGGTGCGCGAGCTGGGCAACGAGCAGCGCGACTACGGCATTCGCCTCGACGGTCGTGACTACAACCTGCTGAACAAGCGTCGTGCCTGGAGCGGCGAGAGTTTTCAGCTCAACCTGCCGGGCACCGAAGGCTTCGAGCTGGGTTACAACGAGACGAAGACCAAGGCCCTCAAGCAGAGCGAGCTGCTGGCGTTGTACAAGCGCCAGGAAAAGGCCGGCCTGCAGGCTCGCCTCGCTGCCTTCGATCGCAAGAAGCGGGTGCAGGACTACAGCGCACGCCTGCAGCAGATGGACCTCGAAGCGACCCAGGCCTGTGGCACGCCGCTGGCGACCAGGGTGGACTGGAGCGCTTTCAACGACGACCTGCTGATGAGCGTCAGCGTGCCGCATTTCTGCGGCGAAGTGGTCAGCCAGATGGCCAGCCTTTGCGGCCGCGCCGACAGCTACAAGAGCGAGGCCAGCACCATCAAGGGCGTCGAATGCCGATTCGGTGACAGCATGAAGCTGCGCGAGCACGATGGCCAACTCTCGTTCACCACCCTCAAGGACGAACCGAATCAGGGCGATTTCATCAACGCCATTTTGCGTAATCGCTGATTGCGTCGAGCGGGTGCGCTCCCCATCCCGCGGCATGTTTCTTGCGTTGCTATGCGCACCTGCGCACACGGAACGCATCATGCTGCATGCCCCGCTGACCACCCTGCACGTGGTTTCCCTGATCCTGCAACGCTTCGCCGACCAGCCCGAACTGCAGCCGCAACTGCTGGCCGGCAGCGGCATCGGTGCGGCCGAGCTGGAGTGCCCCGATGCTCGCATCACCCGGGTGCAGGAGCTGCAGGTCTGTGCCAACGCCCTGGCCCTGCGCGCCGACATGGGGCTGGAGCTGGGGCGCAGTCTGCATGTTTCCTCCTATGGGCTGCTTGGTTACGCCGCGCTCTCGGCTGCCACCTTTGGTGACGCCTGGCGCCTGCTGCTGCAGTACCCGGCGCTGCTCGGCACATACTTCCGCCTGGAGCTGCAGGTGGAGGGCGAGCTGGCCTGGATCTGCGCGGGTGGCTATCGCGATGCCGCGACACTGGAAGTGTTCAACGTGGAAATGTGCCTGGCCTCGCTGAAACTGATCGGTGACGAGCTGCTGGGCCAGCCGCTGGCGCTGGCGCGCGCCGAATTCAGCTATGCCGAGCCGCATTACGTCGAGCGCTATGCGCAGAGCTTTCCCTGTCCGCTGCGTTTCGCGGCGCGGCGCAATGCCTTCGCCTTTCCCGCGGCGCTGCTGGAGTGCCGCCTGCCGCTGGCCGACAGCGTCACCCATGGCGACATGGTGGAACGCTGTCGCCGCCTGAACGCCGAGTTCAGCAGCCGCCAGGCCTGGCTGGAACGGGTACGCCAGCTGCTCGCCGTGCAACTGGCCGAGCCGCCGGGGCTGGAAAATCTGGCGCAGCAGATGCACTGCTCACCGCGCACGCTGCGTCGCCACCTGCAGGAGCTGGGTACCAGCTACCAGGGCCTGCTCGACGAGCTGCGCTTCGAGCGCGCCAAGGCGCTGCTCAGCGAGGAGCAATGGCCGGTGTACCGCATCGCCGAGGTGCTCGGCTTCAGCGAGACCGCCAGCTTCCGCCATGCCTTCCAGCGCTGGAGCGGTGTACCGCCGAGCCGCTTTCGCGCTTGAGACGCCGAATGCCGGATTCATCCAAGCGTAGGGTGCGCCGTGCGCACCGCGGCTTTCCTGGATCTGGAGCATGCTTTTCGGTGCTGCGTTGCCAGGTGGTGCGCGCAGCGCACCCTACGGCATGCACCAGCGTTCGTTGCTTGAGACGACCGTAGAGCCGGAGCCCAGGCCCTGCCTCGGATTGCACTCGGGCGTAGGGTGCGCCGTGCGCACCGCGGTTTTCCCGGATCCGGAGCATGCCTTTCGGTGCTGCGTTGCCAGGCGGTGCGCGCAGCGCACCCTACGGGCCGGCGTTCGTGGCTTGCCGGCCCCGGTGGCCCTGACAAGAACCTCCGGCAATTTTTGGCCATTTCGATCCCCTTTTGGCCGTTGCCAGCGTTTCCGACGGCGCGGCGCGGGCGAACAATCCGGGCACGACAACAAGACCGGAGCCGCTTCGCATGCTCACCTACTACAGTGACGACCACCACCTGCACCACGGCAAATGCGAGCTGATCGACGGGCAGCTGATGCCCTGCTTCGAGAAGCCGCAGCGCGCCGACCATATCCTGCAACGGGTCAAGGATCGCCAGCTCGGCGAAATCCGCGCACCCAAGGATTTCGGCCTGGCGCCCATCGAGCGCATCCACAGCAAGGCCTACCTGGAATTCTTCAAGGGCGCCTGGGCGCGCTGGCAGGAGCAGGGCGGCAAGGGCGATCTGCTGCCGTTCACCTGGCCGGCGCGCACCCTGCGCACGATGATCCCCAACGACCTGCACGGCCAGCTCGGCTACTACAGTTTCGATGGCGGCGCGCCGATCACCGCCGGCACCTGGCAGGCCGCCTACAGCGCTGCCCAGGTCGCGCTCAGCGCCCAGCAGGAGATTGCCAACGGTGCCCACAGCGCCTTCGCCCTGTGCCGCCCGCCAGGCCACCATGCCGCCGGTGACCTGATGGGCGGCTACTGCTACCTGAACAACGCCGCCATTGCCGCCCAGGCGTTTCTCGACCAGGGCCGCAAAAAAGTCGCCATCCTCGATGTCGACTACCACCACGGCAACGGCACCCAGGACATCTTCTACCGGCGCAGCGACGTGCTGTTCGCCTCGATCCACGGCGACCCGGCCGAGGAGTTCCCGTTCTTCCTCGGTTACGCCGACGAACTGGGCGAGGGCGCCGGCGAGGGCTACAACTTCAACTACCCGTTGCCCATGGGCAGTTCCTGGGACACCTGGAACGCCGCGCTGGAACAGGCCTGCCAGCGCATCGCCGACTACGGCGCCGAGGTGCTGGTGGTGTCGCTGGGCGTGGACACCTACATGGAAGACCCGATCTCGCAGTTCAAGCTCGACAGCCCGGACTACCTGGCCATGGGCCGGCGTATCGCCGCACTAGGCCTGCCGACGCTGTTCATCATGGAAGGCGGCTACGCGGTGGAGGCCATCGGCGTCAACGCGGTCAACGTGCTGGAAGGCTTCGAGGGCGCCTGAATGGCGCCTCGTCAGCGATCAAGAACCTGCCAAACAAGAGCAACATTTCAGGGGTGAGAAACGATGAAAGCCATCAAACAGATGCTCGGCGTCGCCCTGTGCGGCGCCACCCTGCTCAGCGGCGCGGTGCAGGCCAAGGAGCTGCGCGTATACAACTGGGCCGACTACATCCTCCCGGAGGTGCCCAAGGACTTTCAGAAGGAGTCCGGCATCCGCATCACCTGGGACACCTTCGAGACCAACGAGGCGCTGGAAGCCAAGCTGCTCACCGGAAACTCCGGCTATGACCTGGTGATCCCCTCCAACCAGTTCCTCGAAACCCAGATCAAGGCCGGCGTGTTCGCCCCGCTGGACAAGTCCAAGCTGCCCAACTGGCAGAACCTCGACCCGGTACTGCTCGGCCTGCTGGAGAAGAACGACCCCGGCAACCAGTACGGCGTGCCCTACATGTACGGCACCGTGCTGATCGGCTACAACCCGGACAAGGTCAAGGCCGCGCTCGGCGACGATGCGCCGGTCAACAGCTGGGACCTGGTGTTCAAGCCCGAGTACATGGAGAAGCTGAAATCCTGCGGCGTGGCCATGCTCGACTCGCCCACCGAGATCATCCCCATCGCCCTGCACTACCTGGGCCTGGACCCCAACAGCAGCAATCCCGCCGACTACGACAAGGTCACCGAGCTGCTGCTCAAGGTACGCCCCTACGTGGCCTACTTTCATTCGGCCAAGTACATGACCGACATCGCCAACGGCGACATCTGCGTGGCCATCGGCTACTCCGGCAGCTTCTACCAGTTCGCCAACCGCGCCAAGGAAGCCGGCAACGGCGTGGTGATCAACTGGCGCCTGCCCAAGGAAGGCGCGCCGATCTGGTTCGACACCTGGGCCATCCCCAAGAGCGCGCAGAACGTCGATGAAGCCCATGCCTTCATCAACCACCTGCTCGAACCCAAGGTGATCGCGCCGATCAGCGATTTTCTCGGCTACCCCAACCCCAACGTGCCGGGCATGCAGCTGGTGGGCGCGGAGATCGCCGACGATGCCGACCTGACGCCGACGCCGGAGCTGCAGAAGTCGCTGTACGTGGTGCAGCCGCTGCCGCAGAAGATCGAGCGAGTGCGTACGCGCGCCTGGACATCGATCAAGTCGGGCAAGTGAGCGTCGGCCGGGCGCCCCGCTGGCGGGGCGCTCAGGCAGGGCGGTTGAAGCGTCGCCGGTAGGCGCCCGGCGACAGGCCGACGCGTTCCTTGAACAGGCGGCGGAAGGAGCTGCCGTCCTCGTAGCCGACCTGCTGGGTGATGCGCTCGAAGTTCTCCTGGCTGGCCTCCAGCAGGTGCTTGGCCCGCTCCAGCCGCAGGTTCTGCAGGTACTGCACCGGCGTCTGCCCGGTGGCGTCCTTGAAGCGGCGGATCAGATTGCGCGGGCTCAGGGCGAAGCGCGCGGCAACCTCGTCGAGGACGATGCGCTCGGCGCTGTGCTTCTCCAGCCAGATCTGCACCCTGAGCACCTCGGCGTCCTGGTGCGCCTTGTTGAACGAGGCGCTCATGTAGGGCGTCTGCAGGCGCTCGGCGCTGTCGACCAGGAGCTTCTTCGAGCACTCGATGGCCAGCTGCGGCGAAGCGAAGCGGCGGATGATGTGCAACAGCAGATCGCTGCCGGTGGTGGAGCCGGCCGAGCACAGCAGCTGGCCGTCGTCGGTGACGCTGCGTTCGGCCTGCAGCAGCACCCGCGGAAAACGCCGGGCGAACTGCTCGCTGAAGATCCAGTGGGTGGTGGCGCGGCGACCGTCGAGCAGGCCGGCCTGGGCGGTGACGAAGGTGCCGGTGCACATGCTGGCAATGTAGCTGCCCTGCGCATGGCGCTCGCGCAGCCAGGCGCTCAGCGGCTCCAGGGCCGGCAGTACGGCGAGGATGTTGAACATGAAGCCGGGCACTATCACCAGGTCGCTGTGCGGCACCTCGCTCAGCGCCCGCTGCGGGGTCAGGCGCAAGCCGCCGGTGCACTCCACCGGGGCGCCGTCGAGGGAGGCGCTGTGCACCTCGAACGGCGTCGCCGCCGGGTCGCCGGTGAGAAAGCGCTGCAGCACGTTGGCGCATTCGAGAAACTCCAGCGCCGCCGAGACGCTGGTGGCCGAGCAGCGCTCGGCCATCACCACCGTGACCTTCATCCTTCCCGCCCCGCTGGCGGAATTATCCGCCTGTTATTGGTCGTTTTTGCCCATGGTGAGGCGCCGCTGCGCTTCCTAGCATGGCCTCACCCGGGCGCCACTGGCGGCCCGCGACCCATCAGGCAGGAGAACAGCGGCGATGAAACATACAGCCTACCGGCTCTTCAAAAAACCCTTTTTCGGGCGCTTCATGAAGCCCTGGCGCTGGCCCGAACAGGTCGATGCGGCGCGTTGGCAGCGTCTGGCGCTGACCAGCGAATCGGGGGCCAGCCTGGCCGCGCTGCTGGGCGAGGCGCACGCGGGGCAGGTGCGTGGCGCGGTGCTGCTGTGCCACCCGATGGGCACCGCGGCCAAGGGCTTCTGGCTCAAGCACGGGCATGCCGAACTGCTGCGTGCGGCCGGTTATCACGTGATGCTGTTCGATCTCAACGGCTTCGGCGAGAGCAGTTCCACCACCATGGACTACCCGCTCGACGTGCTCGCCGCCGGGCAGGCGCTGCAGGCGCGCTACCCGGACCTGCCGGTGGCGCTGCTCGGCGCCTCGATGGGGGCGGCCATGGGCCTGTGCGCCCTGGCGCTGGCGCAGCATCCGTTCAAGGCGGCGGTGCTGGAGTCGGCCTTCCCCACCCTGCTGCACTTCTGGCGGCCCTATCCGCTGCCGCGCCTGGGCATCCAGCTCAGCCGCCTGGTCTATCCGGCCGGCGAACGGCGTCTGCGTCCGTTGCATGCCGCGCAGCGCCTGGTCGGCCGCCCGCCGCTGCTGCTGATCTACGGCGAGGCGGATCGCCACACCCCGCTCGCGGACGGCCAGCAACTGCACGCGGCGCTGACCGCCGCCACCCATTGCGAGTTCTGGCAGGTACCGGGCGCCGATCATACCCTGGCCTATGTCGCCCAGCCGGAGGCCTATGCGCGGCGGGTGCTGGAGTTTCTCGATGGCCAACTGGGCGCCGCGGCAGGTTCCGCCTGCACGGCGGCGTAGTCCGGGGCGAATATCCGGTCGCCTGTGGTGCACATGGCCTAGGCGGCCCCGCGACACCCTACGAGAGCGTGCTGCCGCGACCTAGGCGCCAGGCCGTAGGGTGCGCCGCGCGCACCAGCTATCCGGCTCCCGCCGCTCACCTACATGGCCAGGCCACCCTCCAGCTTGCGCCACAGCAGGCGCACCGCCGCCTTGCGTACCAGGGCGCAGCGGTACAGGCGGATTTCCAGCGGGATCTGCCAGTGTTCGCCGCCGCAGATCGCCAGCTCGCCACGGCCCAGTTCCGCCGTCACCGACAGCCGCGGCACCCAGGCCACGCCCATGCCTTGTAGCGCCATGCTCTTGAGGCTGTCGGCCATGGCGGTCTCGTACACCGTGGTCGAGCGCAGGGCGCGCTGGCGCAGCAGCAGATTGACGGAGCGACCGAGGAAGGCACCGGCGCTGTAGGCCAGCAGAGGCACGCTCTGCCCGCCGTCGAGGTCGAACAGCGGCGCGCCGGCCTCGCCAACCGCGCACACCGGCAGCATGGAGGTGGTGCCCAGGTGCAGCGAGGGAAAGATCTCCGGGTCCATCTGCAATGCAGCGTCAGGGTCGTAGTAGGCAAGGATCAGGTCGCAGGCGCCTTCACGCAGCGAGTGCACCGCCTCGCCGACGTTGGTCGCCACCAGGCGGGTGGTCAGTGGCAGGCCTTCGCGGCGCAGGCGGGCGATCCATTCGGGGAAGAAGCCCAGGGTCAGCGAGTGGGCAGCGGCGATCGACAACACCTCGCCCTGCTGGCCCTCCAGATTGTGCAGATGACGCACCACTTCGCCGAGCTGCTCGACCAGGCTGCGCGCGGTGACCAGAAACAGCCGCCCGGCCTCGGTCAGTTCGATGGGGGTGCAGGAGCGATCCACCAGGGTCAGGCCGAGCATCGCCTCCAGGCTGCGGATGCGCCGGCTGAAGGCCGGCTGGGTGACGAAGCGCTTGTCCGCCGCCTGGGAGAAGCTGCGGGTGGCGGCCAGGGCGATGAAGTCCTCCAGCCATTTGGTTTCCAGATTCATCGCGTCTCCGTAGTCCGGATGCAAGCCGGGGTTGGCCCGTCACGTTGGCGCGGATTGCATCCGGCTGAACGCAGCGCCAAGGGTGGGTTACGCCGCATCGCCATCAGCCTGGCATTTGCCTTCGGTGGTACGTGGCTAACCCACCCTACGTTTGCTGCTGCTTCGCGGTCACATCGACATTATGCCGATTGTGCATAGGGCAGCAAGCAACGGCATTGGAGGCGAAACGGCACAAGCCCATATTCTATGGGCATCGCGGCACTCGCCGTATTTCCCAAGAGTCATCTCTATCATGTCCTCTGCTGCATCTGTTCGCGTCGAAAAAGACCTGCTCGGCACCCTCGAAGTCCCCGCCGATGCCTACTACGGCATCCAGACCCTGCGCGCCGTGCAGAACTTCCGCCTGTCCGGCGTGCCGCTGTCGCATTACCCGAAACTGGTGATCGGCCTGGCCATGGTCAAGCAGGCCTCGGCCGACGCCAACCGCGAGCTGGGCCACCTGTCCGCGGCAAAGCACACGGCGATCAGCACCGCCTGCGCACGCATCATCCAGGGCGAGTTCCACGAGCAGTTCGTGGTCGACATGATCCAGGGCGGCGCCGGTACCTCGACCAACATGAATGCCAACGAGGTGATCGCCAACATCGCCCTCGAGGCCATGGGGCATGAGAAGGGCCAGTACCAGCACCTGCACCCGAACAACGACGTGAACATGGCGCAGTCGACCAACGACGCCTACCCGACCGCCATCCGTCTCGGCCTGCTGCTCGGCCACGACAGCCTGCTCAGCGCGCTGGACAAGCTGATCCAGTCCTTCGCCGCCAAGGGCCTGGAGTTCGGCCACGTGCTGAAGATGGGCCGCACCCAGCTGCAGGACGCCGTGCCGATGACCCTCGGCCAGGAATTCCGCGCCTTCGCCACCACCCTGGGCGAAGACCTGCAGCACCTGAAACTGCTGGCGCCGACCCTGCTCACTGAAGTCAACCTGGGCGGTACCGCCATCGGCACCGGTATCAACGCCGACCCGAAATACCAGGCCCTGGCGGTCAAGCGCCTGGCCATCATCAGCGGCCACCCGCTGACCCCGGCTGCCGACTTGATCGAAGCCACCAGCGACATGGGCGCCTTCGTGCTGTTCTCCGGCATGCTCAAGCGCACCGCGGTCAAGCTGTCGAAGATCTGCAACGACCTGCGCCTGCTCTCCAGCGGCCCGCGTACCGGCATCAACGAGATCAACCTGCCGGCGCGTCAGCCGGGCAGCTCGATCATGCCGGGCAAGGTCAACCCGGTGATCCCCGAGGCGGTCAACCAGGTGGCCTTCGAAGTGATCGGTAACGACCTGGCGCTGACCATGGCGGCCGAGGGCGGCCAGCTGCAGCTGAACGTGATGGAGCCGCTGATCGCCTACAAGATCTTCGACTCGATCCGCCTGCTGACCCGCGCCATGGACATGCTGCGCGAGCTGTGCATCGACGGCATCACCGCCAACGAGACGCGCTGCCGCGAACTGATGGAGAACTCCATCGGTCTGATCACCGCGCTCAACCCCTACATCGGCTACGAGAACGCCACCCGCATCGCCAAGGTCGCCCTGGAAAGCGGGCGCGGCGTACTGGAGCTGGTGCGCGAGGAGCAGCTGCTGGACGAGGCCACCCTGGCCGACATCCTGCGCCCCGAGAACATGATCGCCCCGCGCCTGGTTCCGCTGCAGGGCTGATTCATCGAATGACGCACGCCGCCCCTTGGGCGGCGTGTTCATTTCCGCCCTCGAGCCTGTTCATGGGGCGGCACCGCTGAAGGCCGCGCAGACGGCCCCACAAAAACGACAATCCGGGTGTACAACATATGAGTCAGAGCAATACCGCTTCCCTTTCCCTGCTTGCGCGCGTGCCGCTGTGGCAGCAGATCCTCGTCGGCCTGGTGCTCGGCGTGGTGGTCGGCATGCTGTCCAAGAGCCTCGCCCTGGCGCTGGCGCCGGTCGGCGCGCTGTTCCTCAACGCGATCAAGATGCTGATCGTGCCGCTGGTGTTCGTCTCCCTGGTGGCGGGCATCACAGCCATGAGCGACAGCGCCAAGCTCGGCCGCATCAGCGTCAAGACCATCGCCATCTACCTGATCACCACCGCCTTCGCGGTGAGCATCGGCCTGGCCTTCGGCACCCTGTTCAGCCCCGGTGAGGGCATGAACATGGTCGCCAGCGGCAGCGAAGAGGCCAAGCAGGCGCCCTCGCTGGTGCAGATCCTGGTGGGGCTGGTGCCGACCAACCCGGTGACGGCCTTCGCCGAAGGCAACATCCTGCAGATCATCGTCTTCGCCATCGCCCTGGGCGTGAGCATGAACCTGATCGGCGAGAAGGCCGCGCCGGTGGCCAAGCTGTTCGACAGCCTGGCCGAGGTGTTCTACAAGCTCACCGACCTGGTGATGCGCTTCGCCCCCATCGGCGTGTTCGCGCTTATTGCCGGCGTGGTCGCTTCCCACGGCATCGAGGTATTGCTGCCGCTGGCCGGGGTGATCGGGGTGATCTACCTGGCCAGCATCGCCCACATGCTGCTGATCTACGGCGGCCTGATCGGCGGCCTGGCGCGCCTCAGCCCGCTGCGTTTCTTCCGCGGCATCGCCCCGGCGCTGGCGGTGGCCTTCAGTACCTCGAGCAGCTCCGGCACCCTGCCGGTGTCCATCGAGTGTGCGCGCAAGAACCTCGGCGTGTCGCAGGGCGTGGCTGGCTTCGTGTTACCGGTGGGCGCCACCATCAACATGGACGGCACCGCCATCTACCAGGGCGTGCTGGCGCTGTTCATCGCCCAGGCCTTCGGCATCGACCTGAATGCCGGCCAGTACCTGATGATCATCCTCACCGCCACCCTGGCTTCGGTCGGCACCGCCGGCGTACCCGGCGCCGGCCTGATCATGCTCGGCCTGGTGCTGACCTCGGTCGGCCTGCCGCTGGAAGGCGTGGCGCTGATCGCCGGTATCGACCGCATCCTCGACATGGCGCGCACCACGGTGAACGTCGCCGGTGACCTGATGACCACCACCCTGGTGGGCAGCAGCGAGAAGGAGCTGGATCGCGAGATCTACAACAGCGACAACGCTGCCTGAGCAACCGCTTTCATAGGAGGCCTTCACCAGCCTCAACCTTCAGGGATGGCCTCGGCCATCCCTTTTTTTTGTGGCCGCCGTAGGGTGCGCCGCGCGCACCGCCGGTTGGCCTGCGTTACAGCCCCCACGCCTGGCGTAGCGTCTGCACCGCCTCGACGATCTGCGCCTCGGGCACTGCCGCAAAACCCAGCACCAGCCCGGCGCGGGCGTCCTCGGCTGTTTCGCTGCCGGGTAGCCAGTAACCGCTCAAGGGGTTCATCTCGATGCCGGCTGCGCGTGCGGAGCCGATCAGCTCACGCTCACGGGCCAGGCTCTCGACCCTGATGCTCAGGTGCAGGCCGGCCTCAACCGCCGGCAACGGTGAGCATCCGGGAATCGCCTGCGGCCAGGCCTCGATCAGCGCGTCGCGGCGGCTGCGCGCAGCCTGACGCATGCGCCGCACATGGCGCTGGAAGTGCCCGGCGGCGATGAACTCGGCCATCACCGCCTGGGTGCCGACCTCCGAGTGGCGTATCTCCAGCGCCTGGCGCCTCGCGAAGCTCTCGGCCAGCGCCGGCGGCAGCACCAGATACCCCAGGCGCAGCGCCGGGAAGGCGAGCTTGCCGAAGGTGCCGATGTAGATCACCCGCTGCTGCTCGTCCAGCGCTGCCAGTGGCGCGAGTGGTGTACCGCTGTAGCGGTACTCGCCGTCGTAATCGTCCTCGATGATCCAGCCGTTGACGCGCTTGGCCCACTCCAGCAAGGCCAGGCGCCTGGGTAGCGACAGGGTGACGCCGGTGGGGTACTGATGCGCGGGCGTGACATAGGCCAGCCGGCACTCGTTCACGCGCTGCAGGGCGTCGACGTCCAGGCCTTCGCCGTCTACCGCCACGCCGCACAGCTGCGCGCCGGCCACCGCGAAGGCATGGCCCGCCGCGCGGTAGCCGGGGTTTTCGATGGCCACGCGCTCGCCCGGTTGAATCAGCAACTGCGCGCAGAGGCTGATGGCCTGCTGCGAGCCACAGGTGATCAGTACCTGCTGCGCCTCGCAGGTCAGGCCGCGGCTGTTGCGCAGGTAGGCGGCGATCAATTCGCGCAGCTGCAGGTCGCCAGCGGGGTCGCCATAGCCCAGCCGTGCCAGCGAGGGTTTGCGCCAGAAGCGCGCCTGCAGACGTGACCAGGTCGCGAAGGGGAACAGGTCGAAAGCCGGCACGCCGATACGAAAGGCGCGCGGTGCGCCCGCGGCGGGCATCGCCAGGTGATGGCTCTGCAACAACTGCAGTGCCGGGCTGGCCGCTGCCGGGGCGACGGCTGCCACCGGGGCAGGCCGGTGGCGCATCAGCTCGGCGACGTAGGTGCCATCGCCGACCCGCCCGTTCACGTAGCCCTCGGCATACAGCTGGTCCAGCGCGCGGGTCACGGTATTGCGCGAGATACCAAGCAGCGCGGCCAGCTCACGGCTGGCCGGCAGGCGCGTGCCTCCGGCCAGGCGACCGTCGAGGATGCGCTCTCGCAAGGTCTGGTAGAGCTGGCGCGCCAGCCCCTGGCCGGGCTGCAGATGAATGCCGGAAAGGTCGAAGGGCAAGGCGGGCGAGCGTTTCATGATGGATAAATTGGCTCTATCGAAGTCGTCGGCAATGGATCTTACGTCAGGCCAATATCCTGCCTAGCATGGCTCCATCACGCCAGGAGATGCCGCCATGTATTGCCCCGCCGCCTTTCGCCAGGACGATCTGCCCACCCTGCACGCGCAGATCCACGCCAGCGGCCTGGCCATCGTGACCAGCAGCGGTGCGCAGGGCCTGCAGGCCAGCCATCTGCCGTTGCTGCTCGAGCCTGGCGAAGGCGAGTTCGGCACCCTGTACGGCCACTTCGCCCGCGCCAATGGGCACTGGCGCGACCTGGCCGCTGGCGCCGAGGCGCTGGTGGTGTTCAGCGGAGCGGACGCCTACGTGCATCCCGGCTGGTATCCGGCCAAGGCCGAGCACGGCAAGGTGGTGCCGACCTGGAATTACATCGCCGTGCATGCCTGGGGCCAGGCCGAGGTGTTCGACGAACCCGAGCGCCTGCTCGAGCTGGTCAGCCGTCTCAGCGAGCGCCACGAACAAGGGCGCCCGCAGCCCTGGGCGGTCAGCGATGCGCCGCGCGACTACATCGACAGCATGCTGCGCGCCATCGTCGGCTTCGCCCTGCCGATTCGCCGACTCGAAGGCAAATGGAAGCTCAGCCAGAACCGTTCGAGCAACGACCAGGCCGGCGTGCGTACCGGCCTGGCAACGTCCAACAACCCGCGCGACCACGAACTGGCGGCACGGATGAATCCCACCGACTGATCACCAAAGGAAGGCCCTCATGCTCGATATCCGCCCCATCACCGCTGCCGATCACGCCGCCTGGCTGCCGCTCTGGCAGGCTTACCAGCGTTTCTACCAGGCCGAAATTCCAGCCGAGACCAGCGCCCTCACCTGGCAGCGCTTTCTCGACCCGGCCGAGCCGATGCACGCCGCCCTGGCCTGGCAGGACGGCGAGGCGGTCGGCCTGGTGCACTTCATCTACCACCGCAGTTGCTGGACGAGTGGTGACTACTGCTACCTGCAGGATCTGTTCGTCGCCGAGCACATTCGCGGCGGCGGCGTAGGCCGCGCACTGATCGAGCATGTCTACGCCGAGGCGCGCGCTGCTGGTGCCAGCCGCGTGCATTGGCTGACCCAGGAAAGCAACTACCAGGGGCGTATGCTCTACGACCGTATCGGTGACCGCTCCGGTTTCATCCAGTACAGGAAGCTCTTCTGATGACGCGTGATCTTGCTCATTGGCAACCCCGTCCAACCCCGGACCAGCGCGTGCTGCAGGGCCGTTTCGTGCGTCTCGAAGCACTCGATGTCACGCGGCATGGTGATGATCTGTGGCGCGCGCTGCAGGGGCCGGACCCGGCGCTTTGGGATTATCTGCCCTACGGCCCCTTCACCGAGCGAGGCGTCTTCGATACCTGGCTGGCCGGCAATGCGCAGAGCCATGACCCGCTGTTCTATGCGGTGGTCGACCTGGCCAGCGGCCGCGCCCTGGGGCTGTTCAGCTACCTGCGTATCACCGCGCAGGACGGCAGCATCGAAATCGGCCACGTCGCCTTCGGCGCGCCGATGCAGCGCACCCCGGACGCGACCGAGGCGGTCTATCTGCTGGCGCGCCACGCCTTCGACGATCTCGGCTATCGCCGCCTGGAATGGAAGTGCGACGCGGCCAATGCCCGCTCGCTGCGCGCCGCCGAGCGCTTCGGCTTCACCCGGGAAGGGCTGTTCCGTCAGCACATGGTGCGCAAGGGCCGCAACCGTGACACGGCCTGGTTCTCCATCATCGACGGGGAATGGCCGGCATGCCGCGAGGCCTTCGCGCGCTGGCTAGCTGAGGAAAACTTCGATGAGGCGGGGCGGCAGAAGCAGCGCCTGGAGGCGCTGCGGGGGTAACGCCCTACTCCATCTCGAACAATCCGTCACGCAGCTGCGCGCCGCCCAGGCGCTGGCGGATGTCGTCGTCGATACGCGCATCGTCCGGCGCGTAGAGCATCAGCTGGCGGTAGGCGTTGACCCGGTTGATCTCGTTGCCCAGGTACTGCCAGACCACGCGGGTGCAGGCCGGCGTGCGCCGGTCGCCGCTGGAAACGCCGGTCTTGATGCCGTTGAGTCGTGTGATGCGGCTCTTGAAGCTGGGGATGAGGATGGTCTGGCTGATCTCGTTGCCGGTCAGCGACTCGTAGTCCACCAGAAACAGGCGGTCCTGCAGGAAGAAGGCCGCGCCCAGATAGCGGCAGCGCACCCAGTCCTCGGCGCCGCCGCGGGTGTGTTCCTGGCGCTCCTGGCGTTCCTGACGCTCGAACAGGTAGTTGCCGCGCTCCTCGCGCAGGTGCACCAGCGACAGCAGGACGTGGCCCGGAACCGACATGCAGTTGGAGTACTCGAAGTAGTAGCCGCAGTAGCGCCCCATGGGGCTGGCCTGCTGGCGCAGCGGGTCGAACAGCTCCAGCAGCGGATCGCTGCCGCCTTGCACCTGCGTATCGCCGCTGCGGGCGCCGATCAGGCGGGCGAACTGCTCGGCCGGCATGCTCAGTTCGAAGGGTTCGACGCCGAAGAAGTCGCAGATGCGTTTGAGGTTGTGCGCGGTGGGTCGGCTCTGCCCGGCCAGGTAGCGATTGAACTGCGCGCGGTTGATCGAGAGCTTGCGGCAGACCTCGGCAATCGAGCGGTAATGGCTGCACAGCAGTTTGAGGTTGCTGCCGAGGGAATCGGACATATGGACGTTCTGAATGATGCGGGTGTCGCGATTCTAGCATCAACTCGCGTCAGATCGCCGCGACCTGCGAAATTGTCCGGTCCGGCCACATCGCCAACCATTCGCCAGCCGCCCGGCGGGGCCGCATTCCCATTCAGAAAAACAAGAGAGAAAGCCTCCCATGCTCGATCTTCTCAATGACCTTATCTGGAGCAAGCTGCTGATCGTGATGCTGATCGGTCTCGGTCTGTACTTCAGCATCGCCTCGCGCTTCGTGCAGTTCCGCTATTTCGGCAACATGTTCCGCATCTTCCGCGAAGCCTTCCAGCGTCAGCCCGGTCAGCTCAGCTCGTTCCAGGCCCTGATGCTGTCGGTGGCCGGCCGCGTCGGTGCCGGCAACATCGCCGGCGTATCGGTGGCCATCATGCTCGGTGGCCCGGGCGCGATCTTCTGGATGTGGGTGGTGGCGCTGGTTGGCATGGCCACCAGCTACTTCGAGTGCTCCCTGGCGCAGCTGTACAAGCGCCGCGAAGCCGACGGCGGCTACCGCGGCGGCCCGGCGTTCTACATTCAGCATGGCCTCGGTCAGCGCTGGTTGGGCATCCTCGTGTCGATCCTGCTGCTGGTGACCTTCGGCTTCGGCTTCAACGCCGTGCAGTCCTTCACCGTGGCCAGCTCGCTGCACGACACCTTCGGCGTCCCGACCCTGGCCAGCGGCATTGCCCTGACCGTGGTGATCGGTTTGATCATCTTCGGCGGCATCAAGCGCATCGCCCAGTTCGCCGACGTGCTGGTACCGGTCATGGCCTTCTCCTACATCGGCATGGCCGTGCTGGTGATCGGCATGAACATCAGCGAAGTGCCGGCCACCTTCGCCCTGATCGTCAAGAGCGCCTTCGGCCTCGAGCCGGCCTTCGCCGGCGGCATCGGTGCGGCCATCATCATGGGGGTCAAGCGCGGCCTGTTCTCCAACGAGGCCGGCCTGGGCAGCGCGCCCAACGTGGCCGCCGTCGCCGAGGTCAAGCACCCGGTCGCGCAGGGCATCGTGCAGTCGCTCAGCGTGTTCATCGACACCCTGATCCTGTGCAGCTGCACCGCGCTGATCATCCTGCTGTCCGGCGTCTATCAGCCGGGCATGGAGCAGGCCGGTGTGGTCCTGACCCAGAGCGCCGTGGCCGCCGTGGTCGGTGAGTGGGGCCGGGTGTTCATCAGCCTGGCGCTGCTGCTGTTCGTCTTCACCACCCTGATCTACAACTACTACCTCGGCGAGAACGCCCTGGGCTTCTTCAGCCAGAAGCGCGGCCCGGTGATGATCTACCGCGTGCTGGTGGTCGGTCTGGTGCTGTGGGGTTCGGTGCAGGATCTGGGCACCGTGTTCGCCTTCGCCGACGTGACCATGGGCCTGCTGGCCATCGCCAACCTCATCGCCCTGGCGCTGCTGTTCAAGGTGGGCCTGCGCCTGATGCGCGACTACGATAGCCAGATCAAGGCTGGCGTGGACTCGCCGGTGTTCGACGCCAAGCAGTTCGCCGATCTGGACCTCGACCCCAGCGTCTGGGGCGCCCAGGCGAGCAAGCCGGTGGCGGATCAGGCCGAGATCGGCGACCGCGTGCACCAGCGTTGAGTTGACCTGATACGGAAGGAGGGGGCCCAGGCCCCCTTTTTCTTGGCTATGTTCCTGTTGAAGCCTGCTCCGCCCTTGGCGTAGCTACGCCCCGCGCAGGCGGGCCGTCAGGCAAGGCGCGACATAGCCTTTTTCTTGCCCGTGATTTGCGAGGAGAGCCCATGGCGACCCCAGAAAACCTGCTGGTGCTGTACACCGGCGGGACCATTGGCATGCAGATGAGCGCGGACGGCCTGGCTCCGGCTTCCGGCTTCGAGGCGCGCATGCGTGCCCAGCAGGCCAGCGAGAATACCGGCGAGCTGCCGAACTGGCAGTTCCGCGAGCTGCTGCCGCTGATCGACAGCGCCAACATGAACCCCGGCCACTGGCTGGCCCTGCGCGACCAGATCGTCGCCGCGGTCGAGCAGGAGGGGCACGACGCCGTACTGGTGCTGCATGGCACCGATACCCTGGCCTACAGCGCTGCGGCGCTGAGCTTCCTGCTGCTCGGTCTGGACGTGCCGGTGCTGCTCACCGGCGCCATGCAGCCGGCCGGCGTGGCGGGCGGCGATGCCTGGCCCAATCTGTTCGGCGCGTTGCGTGCATTGCACCGCGGCGTGCAGCCGGGCGTGCACCTGTACTTCAATGGCCAGCTGCTGCATGGCGCGCGCTGCTCCAAGCTGCGCAGCGATGCCTTCGACGCCTTCCAGGTGCTGCCGCGCCTGCGCCAGGCCGAGCGCGCCGCCATCGATGCGCGCATCGACTATCGCCAGCCGCGGCAGGCGGCGAACCTGGCGGTGCTGCCGCTGCATCCGGCGCTGCAGGCGTCGCACCTGCGCGCCCTGCTGGAAAGCGGCATACAGGGTCTGCTGCTGGAATGCTACGGCAGCGGCACCGGCCCGGCCGGCGATGCCGAGCTGATGGCCGTCCTGCACGAGGCGCACGCGCGCGGCGTGGTGCTGGCGGCGATCAGCCAGTGCCCGCAGGGGCACGTGCAGTTCGGCGTGTACGCCGCCGGCAGCCGACTGGCCGAGGCCGGCCTGGTGTCCTGCGGCGGTATGACCCGCGAGGCGGCGCTGGGCAAGCTGTTCGCCCTGCTCGGCGCCGGGTTGACGCAGGCCGAGGTCGAACACTGGCTGGCGCGCGATCTCTGTGGTGAGATGAGCGACTGAACCCTCACGTCCAGCCAGGAGGCAAGCCATGAGTCTCGAGATCCGTCCCGTCAGTGCCGCCGATCACGAGGCCTGGCTGCCGCTGTGGCAGGGCTACCAGCGCTTCTACATGACCGACATCCCGGCCGAGGCCAGCGCCGTGACCTGGCAGCGCTTTCTCGACCCGGCCGAGCCCATGGGCGCTGCCCTGGCCTGGCAGGATGGCGAGGCGGTCGGCCTGGTCCACTGGGTCATCCATCGCTCGACCTGGACGGTCGGCGACTACTGCTACCTGCAGGACCTGTTCGTCGCCAAGGGCCAGCGCAGCAGTGGCGTCGGCCGCCAGCTGATCCAGCACGTCTATGACCAGGCGCGTGAAGCCGGCTGCTCGCGGGTGCACTGGCTGACTCATGAGAGCAACAGCCAGGCCATGCTGCTCTACGAGCGCATTGGCGAGCGCTCGGGCTTCGTGCAGTACCGCAAGCTGCTCTAGCTGCCTGTCACGGCCGCCTGGCGATGAAGTCGATCTCCACCAGCGCATGCCGCGCCAGGCCCGTGGTGCCGATGCAGGTGCGCGCCGGGCGTTTGTCTTCGGGGAAGTAGCTGGCGTACACCGCATTGAAGCGCGCGTAGTCGCCATAGAAATCGGTGAGGAAGGCGCGCGCCGAGACCACGTTCTCCAGCCCCAGGCCGAGCCCCTCGAGCACCACCAGCAGGTTGTCGAAGGTCTTGTGCGTCTGCGCCTCGATGCCCTCGGGCAGGGGCGCCGCTTCATTGCCCGGATCGATGGGCAGCTGACCGGTGATGAACACCCAGCCATCGGCTTCGCAGGCGTGAGAAAACGGTGCGACCGGTGCGGGCGCAGCGGCGAACATATGGTATGCGGGCATCGACATGGGCACTCCTGGTCTTTGGCACGGTGGCCGCACGACGGTGCGGCCTGCTGCGACCTTAGCCTATCGAATCAGAACACCGACCAGCCGATGCGTTCGCTGAGCAGTTCCAGTGCCTTGATCCCGGCCAGGGAATTACCGGCTGCATTGAGTTCCGGCGACCACACGCACACGCTGAACTGCCCCGGCACCACCGCGACGATGCCGCCACCGACGCCGCTCTTGCCGGGCAGGCCGACGCGGTAGGCGAAGTTGCCCGCTTCGTCGTACAGCCCGCTGGTGGCCATGATGGCGTTGATCTGCTTGCTCTGTCGCGGCGAGAGAATCTGCTCGCCGCTGTGCTGGCAGAAACCCTGGTTGGCCAGAAAGCCGAAGGCACGCGCCAGGTCCACGCAGCTCATGCGCAGCGCGCAGCAGCTGAAGTAGCTGCGCAGCACCGCCTCCACCTCGTTGTGGAAATTGCCGAACGACTGCATCAGGTAGGCCGCCGCGGCGTTGCGCGCACGGTGCTGGTATTCCGATTCGGCGACGTGGTTGTCCACCGTCACCTCTGGGTTGCCCGACAGGCGCCTTACGAAGTCGCGCATCGACAGCGCCGGTGCGGCATAGCGCGACTGGTTGATGTCGCAGATGACCAGGGCGCCGGCGTTGATGAACGGGTTGCGCGGTTTGCCACGCTCGAATTCCAGCTGCACCAGCGAATTGAACGGCTGCCCGGACGGCTCGTGCCCGAGGCGCTGCCAGATGGCCTCGCCACTGTGGCCGATGGCCTGCACCAGGCTGAACACCTTGGAAATGCTCTGGATCGAAAACGGCGTGCGCGCATCGCCGGCCACGTGCAACTGGCCATCGTTGCCGTACACGGCGATGCCCAGCTGATCGGGCACCACGCCGGCTAGCGCGGGAATGTAGTCGGCCACCTTGCCCTGGCCGATCAGCGGGCGGACCTCGTCGAGGATTTCAGTCAACAGCGCTTGCATGTTCGGGCTCGCGACGGCGCCGGGCAGCTTCCCGGCAGGTCAGTGCTAGACGCGCTTCGCCCGGCCCGGATCACAGGCAGACGCTTGCCCTGAGCGGCGCGGCCGCCTAGTCTCGGCCCTCCCCCGTTGCTGGCGTAGCCCGATGTCCACCGTTCTCAACGTCCTGTTGCCGATCTTCGGTCTGATTCTGGTCGGCTATATCTGTCGCCGCAGCAATCGCCTGGGACCGACCGCTGCCTCGGAGATGAACCGCTTCGTGGTCTGGCTCGGCCTGCCCGCCCTGCTCTTCAGCCTGACGGCCAAGGCCGACTGGGCGCACATCTGGCAGCCCGGTTTCCTGCTGGCGTTCACCGGCGGCACCCTGGCGGTGTTTCTGCTCACCCTGGCCTACCGCTGGAAAACCACCGGCAGCCTGGTCGACGCCAGCATCGACGGACTCAGCGCCGGCTACGCCAACACCGGTTACATCGGCATTCCGCTGTGCGTGCTGGTGCTCGGCGAAGACGGCATGGCGCCTGCCCTGATCGCCTCGCTCATCGTCGTCTGCCTGCTGTTCGCACTGGCGGTGGTGTGCATCGAGGTAGGGCTGCAGAGCCAGAAGGGCCTGGGCGGAGCGATTGCCCAGGTCAGCCTGGCGCTGCTGAAGAACCCGCTGGTGGTGGCGCCGGTGCTCGGCGCGCTCTGGTCGTTCGGCGGCCTGTCACTCGCGCCGGCGCTGGACGAGTTCCTGCGCCTGCTCGGCGCGGCGACCGTGCCCTGCGCGCTGGTGTCGCTGGGCCTGTTCCTGGCGCAGCGGCAGAGCGGCCCGGCCAAGGGCGCCTGGCCGCTGGTGGCGCTCAAGCTGGTGCTGCAGCCACTGGTGACCTGGTTCATCGCCTTCGTGCTGCTCGACCTGCCGCCGTTCTGGGCTCACGCCGCCTTGCTGCTCAGTGCGCTGCCCACCGGCACCGGCCCCTTCATGCTGGCCGAGTATTACCAGCGCCAGGCCGCGCTGGTGTCGCGGGCCATTCTGTTCTCGACCCTCGGCTCGCTGCTGACCCTGTCGCTGATCCTGCTGCTGATCACGCCTTGAGCTGCAGCTCCAGGCCCAACTGCTGCGACAGGCAGGGCCAGCGCCGCCAGGCCGAAACGGTATCCGGCGCGGCCAGGCGTTCGCGGTAGGCCTGCACGGAAGGCTGATCGAAGCTGGCATCGTCGAGCATGCCGGCCAGCGCGTGATGCACCGCTTCGTCGAGCTGGTTGGCGAAGGGTTCGCCAATCAACTGGTGGGCGATCAGATTGGCGCGAGTGGTATCCAGCGGAATCAGCGGCTGGCCCAGGTGGGTGATGTAGCGGTCGTTGACCTCCTCCACCAGGCGGTGCGCCAGGTAGGCCTCGTCGAGCAGCCCTTCGAGCCCCTCATGGCCATCGATCAGCGGCGGCGGCTGGAGGAAGAAATGCTCGGCAATCTTCAGCACGGGCTTGACCGCATCCTCGATGCCGGCCTCCCGCGCGACCTCCACCGCGGCGTCGAGTACCTCGGGCACCTGCTCGATATAGGCGCTGACGAACGCGCTCAGGGCGCCCGGCGCGTCCTCCTCGGGCAGGCGAATGGACGGGTGCAGGCGTTCGAGCTGGGCCTGCAGAAACCGGGCAAGGGCCTGGCTGCTGATTTCGTGTTGTTGCGCCTGGGCGATGGACTGGCGGACGGCGGCGGTGTTCATGACTGCTCCCACAATTCAGGACATGGACGTGAACCTTAGCCGGCTCCTACGGTCGGCTAAGACGCGATTGTCATAACTTTTTCATACTTATGCGAGCTCGCTATATGGCCCTGTCGTGATTGCGCTCCAGGCCGCGTCAGCCGCGGCGTTTAGGACAAGGCTTGCGAGCCTTCGGCCATTTTCGCGTGCACGTTGCGAGGTGAAACTCGCCGTCTATACTCGAGTTCGAAAGGCAGTACCTGATGGAACCGGACGGGCCAAGGCACGGAGAGGTTTCGACAGCAGTCGCCAGCAGTTGAGCGTGATCGCGTGGGCAGTAAGCCGGGCGCGATCGTGCCGTACGGCAGTCGATCCCTTAGCCGCAGGCTCAGCCGGCGGGATAACAAGAACAATCAAGGGGAACCCGCAATGATGCGACATCCACGAGTCTGGATGGGCCTCCTGCTGTGGCTGGCATTAGGCTCGGCGCATGCCCAGTGGACGGTGAACATGGCACCCGGTGTTACCGAGGTCAGCCGCTCCGTCTTCGATCTGCACATGACCATCTTCTGGATCTGCGTCGTGATCGGCGTGATCGTCTTCGGCGCCATGTTCTGGTCGATGATCATGCACCGCCGCTCCACCGGGCAGGAGCCCGCGCACTTCCACGAAAGCACCACGGTGGAAATTCTCTGGACCGTCGTGCCATTGGCCATTCTGGTGCTGATGGCGATCCCGGCGACCAAGACGCTGATCGAGATCTACGACACCTCCGAGTCCGAGCTGGATATCCAGGTCACCGGCTACCAGTGGAAATGGCACTACAAGTACCTGGGCCAGGACGTGGAGTTCTTCAGCAACATGTCCACGCCGCGTAGCCAGATCAACAACCGCGAAGCCAAGGGCGAGCACTACCTGCTGGAGGTGGACGAGCCGCTGGTGGTGCCGGTCGGCACCAAGGTGCGCTTTTTGATCACCGCCGCCGACGTGATCCACTCCTGGTGGGTGCCGGCGCTGGCAGTGAAGAAGGACGCCATCCCCGGCTTCATCAACGAGTCCTGGACGCGCATCGAGGAGCCCGGCATCTACCGTGGCCAGTGCACCGAGCTGTGCGGCAAGGACCACGGCTTCATGCCGGTGGTGGTCGAAGCCAAGTCCAAGGAGGACTTCGCCGTCTGGCTGGCCGAACGCAAGGAGGCCGCCGCCGCCGAGCGTGAGCTGACCAGCAAGGAATGGACCATGGAAGAGCTGATGGCGCGTGGCGAGAAGGCCTACCTCACCGCCTGCGCCGCCTGCCACCAGCCCGGTGGCGAGGGACTGCCGCCGATGTTCCCGGCACTCAAGGGTTCGGCCATCGCCATGGGCCCGGCCGAGGGCCATATCGACATCGTCTACAACGGCAAGCCGGGCACCTCCATGGCCGCCTTCGGCAAGCAGCTGTCGCCGGTCGACCTGGCCGCCATCATCACCTACGAGCGCAACGCCTGGGGCAACAAGGTCGGTGACATGGTCACGCCCAAGGACATTCTCGACTTCTCGAAGGCTCAGGAGTAAGGACATGAGTGCAGTGATCGACCACGGTCATACTGACCACCACCATGGCCCGGCCAAGGGCCTGATGCGCTGGGTGCTGACCACCAACCACAAGGACATCGGCACGATGTACCTGTGGTTCAGCTTCTGCATGTTCCTGCTGGGCGGCTCGATGGCCATGGTCATCCGTGCCGAGCTGTTCCAGCCGGGTCTGCAGATCGTGCAGCCAGAGTTCTTCAACCAGATGACCACCATGCACGGCCTGATCATGGTCTTCGGCGCGGTGATGCCGGCTTTCGTCGGCCTGGCCAACTGGATGATCCCGCTGATGATCGGCGCGCCGGACATGGCCCTGCCGCGGATGAACAACTTCAGCTTCTGGCTGCTGCCGGCGGCCTTCGGCCTGCTGGTCTCGACGCTGTTCATGGAAGGTGGCGGGCCGAACTTCGGTTGGACCTTCTACGCGCCGCTGTCGACCACCTACGGGCCGGAGAGCACCACCTTCTTCATCTTCGCCGTGCACCTGATGGGCATCAGTTCGATCATGGGGGCGATCAACGTGGTCGCCACCATCCTCAACCTGCGCGCCCCCGGCATGACCCTGATGAAGATGCCGCTGTTCGTCTGGACCTGGCTGATCACCGCCTTCCTGCTGATCGCGGTGATGCCGGTACTGGCTGGCTGCGTGACCATGATGCTGATGGACATCCACTTCGGCACCAGCTTCTTCAATGCCGCTGGCGGTGGTGATCCGGTCCTGTTCCAGCACGTGTTCTGGTTCTTCGGCCACCCCGAGGTGTACATCATGATCCTGCCCGCCTTCGGCGCGGTCAGCTCAATCATCCCTGCCTTCGCGCGCAAGCCGCTGTTCGGCTACACCTCGATGGTCTACGCCACCGCGGCGATCGCCTTCCTGTCGTTCATCGTCTGGGCGCACCACATGTTCACCGTCGGCATCCCGCTGACCGGCGAGCTGTTCTTCATGTACGCCACCATGCTGATCGCCGTGCCCACCGGGGTGAAGGTATTCAACTGGGCCAGCACCATGTGGCAGGGCTCGATGACCTTCGAGGCGCCGATGCTGTTCTCGGTGGCCTTCGTCATCCTGTTCACCATCGGCGGCTTCTCCGGGCTGATGCTGGCCATCGCTCCGGCGGACTTCCAGTACCACGACACCTACTTCGTGGTGGCGCACTTCCACTACGTGCTGGTGCCTGGGGCGATCTTCGGCATCTTCGCCTCGGCCTACTACTGGCTGCCGAAGTGGACCGGCCACATGTACGACGAAACCCTGGCCAAGCTGCACTTCTGGATGAGCTTCATCGGCATGAACCTGGCGTTCTTCCCCATGCACTTCGTCGGCCTGGCCGGCATGCCGCGTCGCATTCCCGACTACAACATGATGTTCGCCAACTTCAACATGGTGTCGAGCATCGGTGCCTTCCTGTTCGGAGCGACCCAGCTGCTGTTCCTGTTCATCGTCATCAAGTGCATCCGTGGCGGCAAACCGGCCCCGGCCAAGCCCTGGGATGGTGCCGACGGGCTGGAGTGGACGGTGCCTTCGCCGGCGCCCTATCACACCTTCAGCACCCCACCGGAAGTGAAGTAGGAGGTCTGTCGTGAGCGAGGTCATCGCCACTCGTCGTCTGGTCACCCGCCTGCTGGTCGTGGTGGTGGTGATGTTCTGCTTCGGCATCTTCGTCCTGCCGCCGTTCTACGACGCCATGTGCCGGGTGTTCGGCATCAACGGCAAGACGGCCGGGGCCTACCAGGGCGAGCAGTTGGTGGATGAGCAGCGCCAGGTGCGCGTGCAGTTTCTCGCCACCAACGCCGCCGGCATGGTCTGGGAGTTCGGCCCGCAGGCCGACGAACTCCTGGTCCATCCCGGCGAGTCGCGCGACATGCTGTTCGTCGCCTACAACCCCAGCGACCAACCCATGACCGCGCAGGCCATTCCCAGCGTATCGCCCTCCAAGGCGGCGGCCTTCTTCCACAAGACCGAGTGCTTCTGCTTCACCCAGCAGGTGCTGCAACCGGGCGAGCGCATCGAGATGCCGGTGCGTTTCATCGTCGACAGAGACCTGCCCAAGGACGTGAAGCACCTGACCTTGGGCTACACCCTGTTCGATATCACCGTGCGCAAACCGCCAGTGGCACAGGCTCCATAAGGAGAACAACAATGTCGAGTCACGAAAGTCACGAGAACTATTACGTACCGGCGCAGAGCAAGTGGCCTATCGTCGCCACCATCGGTCTGCTGGTCAGCTTCTACGGTGTCGGCACCTGGTTCAACGATCTGTCGGCGGGCCGCGAAGGCTCCAACGGCCCGCTGATCTTCTTCGTCGGTGGGCTGATCCTGGCCTGGATGCTGTTCGGCTGGTTCGGCAACGTGATCAAGGAAAGCCGTGCCGGGCTGTACAGCGCACAGATGGACCGCTCGTTCCGCTGGGGCATGAGCTGGTTCATCTTTTCCGAGGTGATGTTCTTCGCCGCCTTCTTCGGTGCGCTGTTCTATATCCGCATGTGGTCCGGGCCCTGGCTCGGCGGTGAAGGTTCCAAGGGCATCGCCAACATGCTCTGGGAGGGCTTCGAATACAGCTGGCCGCTGCTGCAGAACCCCGACTCCAAGTTGTTCCCGCCGCCCAGCGCGGTGATCGACCCCTGGCATCTGCCGCTGGTCAACACCATCCTGCTGGTGTCCTCCAGCTTCACCATCACCTTCGCTCACCATGCGCTGAAGAAGAACCATCGTGGCCCGCTCAAGGCCTGGCTGGCGGCAACCATCGTGCTCGCCCTGGCGTTCCTGTTCTTCCAGGTCGAGGAGTACATCGAGGCCTACACCGAGCTGGGGCTGACCCTGGGCTCAGGCATCTATGGCGCGACCTTCTTCATGCTCACCGGCTTCCACGGGGCGCACGTGACGCTGGGGACCATCATTCTGATCGTGATGCTGGTGCGCATCATGCGCGGGCATTTCAGTGCCGATCAGCACTTTGGCTTCGAGGCGGCCGCCTGGTACTGGCACTTCGTCGATGTGGTCTGGCTGGGGCTGTTCGTCTTCGTCTACGTGCTGTAGCGGGGGCCTTACCAGGTGACATGAGAGACCAGTTGCCCTGAGTAGAAGCCCCAGGCGACCAGGGCAACGGTGATGGCGGTCAGGCCGACACGGACAGTCAGCGCGCCGACCACGCGGTAACCATGGCCTTCGTCCTTGACCAGGAAGAACAGGCCGCTGAACAGGCTGGCGATGGTGGCCAGCAGCATTAGGACGATCGCGGCCTTGAGCATGCGAGACTCCGGGGGATTGAAGTGATGCAGTGCAGTATAGCCAGCAACCCCGATCGTAACGGCAGGGTGCGATGAACGCCTTCCGTCCCGGTTGGCTGCCCAGCCTGCTGGTTGCCCTGCTGCTGCCCGGCCTGCTGTGGCTGGGCGTCTGGCAGCTGCAGCGCGGTGAGGAGAAGCGCGCGTTGCTGGCCAGCTTCGATGCGCGGCGCCACGCCGAGCCGATCAGTCTCGAACAGCTCGAGCCCATGCCGGACCCCGCCTACCGCCGCGTTCAGCTGCGTGGACACTTCGATGGCGAACACAGCCTGCTGCTGGACAGCCGCATCCGCGACGGCCATGCCGGCGTCGAGTTGCTGCAACCCTTCTACGACCAGCCCAGCGGCCTCTGGGTACTGCTCAACCGCGGCTGGCTGCCCTGGCCCGACCGGCGCACCACGCCGCGCTTCGACACTCCCGATGGCGTGCTGCAGCTCACGGCCTGGGTCTACGTGGCGCCCTCCGGCGGTCTGAACCTGCGTTCCGGTGCGGCGACCGAAGGCTGGCCGCGGCTGATCACCCAGGTCGAGGCCGAAAATCTGTGGCGGCAACTGGGCCGCGGTGGCCTGCCGTTCGAAGCGCGGCTGGAGGACGGTCCGGCCAGCTATCGGGTCGACTGGCCGGTGGTGGCCATGAGCCCGAGCAAACACCTGGGCTATGCGGTGCAGTGGTTCGCCCTGGCGGCCGCGCTGCTTGGCCTGTTCATCTATCTCGGAATCCACAATGCACGGGAGAGTCGTCATGAACCCAGCCATCGCCATGCCTGAGGCAACTCCGCGCAAGACGCGCGGCCGCCTGCAGTTGCTGCTCCTGCTGGCCGTCGCCATCGGCCCGATGCTGCTGGCCAGCGCCATGTACCAATGGCGTTTCTGGGTGCCGGAGGCGCGCAGCTACCACGGTGTGCTGATCGGCGACGGGCGAACCCTGAGCGATCTCGGCGTGCAGGGCGAGGTGCAGCCGCTCTGGCAGATTCTGGTCACGGCGCCGGGCGCATGCGAGGCCGACTGCCGTGAGCTGGTCTATCTGGCGCGGCAGATCCAGATCGGCCTCAACCGCGAAACGGCGCGGGCGAGCCACGGGCTGGCGCTGGCCGAGCCATTGCCGGCCGAATACGACGCCACCCTCAAGCGCGAATACCCGCGTCTGGGGCGTTACCAACTGGACCCGCAGGCTTACGAGCGCGCCGTGGAGGCGCTCCCCGGCGCGCAGCTATGGCTGATCGACCCGCATGGCAACCTGGTGCTGCGTTATCCCGCCGGCAGCAGGGGCAAGGCGATCCTCGACGACCTGCGTTACCTGCTCAAGATTTCCAAGATCGGTTGAACGGCTGTGCAGGCGATCGCCTGCTAAGGATTCCACATGCATAAACCCGGATACCGCCTCGCCCTGTTCGCGACCCTGCTGGCCGCCGTGGTGGTGCTGCTCGGCGCCTACACCCGGCTGACCCATGCCGGCCTGGGTTGCCCCGACTGGCCCGGCTGCTATGGCTTTCTCGGCGTGCCGATGAGCGAGCACAAGCAGGCCATCGCCGAGGCGCGTTTCCCGGAGGCGCCGGTGGAGGTCGCCAAGGGCTGGTACGAGATGATCCATCGCTACTTCGCCGGTGCCCTCGGGCTGGTGATCCTGGGCATGGCGGTGCAGGCCGTGCGCCGCCGTGGCGATGCGACGCAGCCGCTCAAACTGCCGCTGGCGATCCTGGCACTGGTGATCGTGCAGGCCGCCTTCGGCATGTGGACGGTGACCCTCAAGCTCTGGCCGCAGATCGTCACCGCCCATCTGCTGGGCGGCTTCGCCACCCTCAGCCTGCTGACGCTGCTCACCCTGCGCCTGTCCGGGCGCCTCGCGCCGCTGCAACTGCCCATGCGCCTGCGGGCGCTGGCCGCCGCCTGCCTGCTGCTGGTGATCGGGCAGATCGCCCTCGGCGGCTGGGTCAGCTCCAACTACGCTGCGGTGGCCTGCGTCGACCTGCCCACCTGCCACGGCGAATGGTGGCCGGCGATGGATTTCGGCAAGGGCTTTCACCTGACCCAGCACATCGGCCCCAACTACCTGGGCGGGCAGCTCGACAGCGACGCGCGCACCGCGATCCACATGAGCCACCGTATCGGCGCCTTGCTGGTGACCCTGGCGCTGCTGCTGCTGGCCTGGCGTCTGCACGCGGCCAAGCTGTCGCGCCTGGCCGGTCTGCTGCTGCTGGCGCTGGCCGTGCAGGTGGGCCTGGGCATCAGCAACGTGATCTTCCATCTGCCGCTGCTGGTGGCCGTCGCGCACAACGCCGGCGGCGCGGCGCTGTTGCTGACGCTGGTGCTGGTCAATTATCGCCTGCGCGCCCCAGCGCCGGTGAAAGTACAGCGAACCTTGGGCAGCGCTCGGCGTCTGCAAGAACAGGGCGCATAACGCATAAGGAGAAACGCCATGGCTACAGTGCTACGAGCCCACTCCGAACACGCCACCTGGCGCGACTATCTGGAGTTGACCAAACCGCGGGTGGTGCTGCTGATGCTGATCACCTCGCTGGTGGGCATGTTCCTCGCCACCCGTGCCGGGGTGCCCTGGACCGTGCTGCTGTTCGGCAACCTGGGCATCGGCCTGTGCGCTGGCGCGGCGGCGGCGGTCAACCACGTGGTGGACCGGCGCATCGACTCGATCATGGCGCGTACGCACAAACGTCCGGTCACTGCCGGGCGGGTTTCGCCGGCGGCGGCGATAGCCTTCGCGTTGCTGCTGGCCACTGCCGGCATGGGGCTGTTGCTGCTGTTCACCAACCAGCTGGCGGCCTGGCTCACCCTCGCTTCGCTACTGGGCTATGCGGTGATCTACACCGGCTTTCTCAAGCGTGCCACGCCGCAGAATATCGTCATCGGCGGTCTGGCCGGCGCTGCGCCGCCCTTGCTCGGTTGGGTGGCGGTGACCGGGCACCTGAGCGCCGAGCCGCTGCTGCTGGTGCTGATCATCTTCGCCTGGACTCCGCCGCACTTCTGGGCGCTGGCGATCCATCGCAAGGCCGAATACGCCAAGGCCGACATCCCCATGCTGCCGGTCACCCATGGCGAGCACTACACCAAGGTGCACATCCTGCTCTACACCCTGGTGATGTTCGCCGTGACCCTGCTGCCCTACGCCATTCACATGAGCGGGCCGCTCTACCTGGTCTGCGCCCTGCTGCTGGGCGCGCGCTTCCTGCACTGGGCCTGGGTGCTGTACCGTGACAGCAAACCGCACGCGGCGATCAACACCTTCAAGTACAGTATCTGGTACCTGTTCCTGCTGTTCATCGCTTTGCTGGCGGACCACTACCTGCTGCTGAATATCTAGCAGGCCGTTAAAAAACGTTGGCGAGGCAGTCAGCGCAATACCGTTGGCGGCCCCGCAAAAACAGGCGAGGACCGGTCGGAGTCGCGCTCGACTTTACGAGTTGTAAATGAGCAGTCCGAGCCTGTTTTTAACGCCGCGATGGCAACGCAGGTAGTTTTTCAACGGCTTGCTGAGGGGTTTCATGACGCGTACTCATACCACCGTTTTCGTTCTCGTTGCCATCGTGGCTCTGGTGCTGGGCCTGACCGTCAACAAGGTGCTCAACAGCCGGAGCCAGGGCGACCCGGCGGCGCTGCTTGATGCCGGCATCGTGCTGCTGCCGCAGAACCGCAGCCTGCCGGCGCTGACCCTGATCGATCAGGACGGCAAGGAGGTCGCGGTGGACCAGCTCAAGGGTGACTGGAAGCTGTTGTTCTTCGGCTACACCTTCTGCCCGGACATCTGCCCGGCCACCCTCGCCCAGCTGCGCCAGTTGCAGACGCAACTGCCTGAGGAAACCCGCGCGCGGCTGAAGGTGGTGATGGTCAGCGTCGATCCCCATCGGGACACGCCGGAGCAACTGAGCAAGTACCTGAACTACTTCGACGCCGGCTTCAAGGGCCTGACCGGCGAGGAAGCGACGCTGCAGAAATTCGCCAATTCGGTGAGCATCCCCTACATCCCGGCCGACACCAGCAAGGAAAACTACACCGTCGATCACAGCGGCAATCTGGTGATCATCGGCCCGGATGGCACCCAGCGCGGCTTCATCCGCGCGCCGATCAACAACGCCAAGCTGGCCGCGCAACTGCCGGGGCTGGTTTCAGGCTCGTAGGGCGCACCGGCCAGTACTCGAAGGCATTGGTATTGGTGCGCACGGCGCACCCTACAGCGCGAATGGCAGCGGCAGATTGACCTGCTGGCGCTGCGCCAGGCGCCGCTGGAATTCGGCGGGATCGTGGATCAGCACTTCCTGCCCGGCGAACGACTCGGCCGCGATCAGGCGTGACAGCCAGAAGCGCACGCAAGCCACGCGCAGCATGGTCGGCCACAGCTCGGCCTCGGCGGCGGTGAAGGGGCGCAGCGCCGCGTAGGCGCCGAGCAGCGCGCGGGCGCGAGCGCCGTCCAGGCTGCCATCCTCGTGCGAGCACCAGTCGTTCAGGGTGATCGCCAGGTCGTAGAGCATCGGCCCCGAGCAGGCATTGTAGAAGTCGATCACGCCAGCCAGGTGGTTGCCGTCGAACAGCACGTTGTCACGGAACAGGTCGGCATGCAGATTCGCCCGCGGCAGGGCGAGGATGCGCGGCTTCAATTCGGCAATCTCGGCCAGCGCATCGCGCAGCAGCGGCAACGCCTGCTCGTCGAGCTTGAGGGCCAGGCTCGGGCCTTCGGCCAGCATCCAGTCCAGGCCGCGATCGCTGCGTCTTTCGATGGGTGCATCGCGGGTGGCCAGATGGATGCGTGCCAGCAGACTGCCGACCTCCTGGCAGTGGTGCGCGTTGGCCTCGCGCACATGCTTGCCGGCCAGCCGCGGCTGCAGCAGCGCCGGTTTTTCCGCCAGGCTGCGCAGCGCTTCGCCTTGCTGCGTGCGCAGGGCGTAGGGCACGGGCAGGCCGGCGTCGTGCAGTACGTCGAGCAGTTCGATGAAGAACGGCAGGTCGGCCACCGGGCCGCGTTCGACCAGGGTCAGAACGTACTCGCCCTGCTCCAGGCTGACGAAGAAGTTGCTGTTTTCGCTGCCTGCAGCGATGCCCTGGAAGTCACGCAACCGGCCAAGCCCGTAGGGCGCCAGGAAGACTTCGAGCTCGTGACGCTCCAGGGGGGTGAATACCGACATATCAGAACTGCCTTGTTACCAACTGAAGATTTCCCAGGACGGGATCAGCATGTCCGGGTCGTCCGAGCGTATGAAGTTGCCGTCGCTGCCGTCGGCGCGCACCAGGAAGTAGGGCTTGCCGTTCTTCGGGATCACCTTGATCGCGTACAGGAAGCCGTTGACGCGGTATTCCTCGATGGTGCGGTCGCCATCCTGGCGGATGGTCACGTCCGGGTCGCCGGACACCGGGTCATCGGCGTGCGCGGCAAGCGGAAGGCAGGCCAGCAGGCCGACCAGCAACAGGCGTTTGGCTGTACCCATGGTAACCTTGCTCCTTATTTTTCAATGATGCGGTCATTCTAACAGGCCGTTGAAAAACTACCTGCGTTGCCATTGCTGCGTTAAAAACAGGCTCAGAATGCTCATTTACAGCTCGTAAACTCCGCTTCCTCGCCTGTTTTTGCCTTGCACTGGCTGCCTCGCCTACGTTTTTCAACTACCTGTTAGCGCCGCACCCGCCGAAAAGGTTGATCCCGCGCATGAGCCAAGCTCCCCTCGTTCTGGTCGACGGTTCCTCGTATCTGTACCGCGCCTTCCACGCCCTGCCGCCGCTGACCACCTCCAAGGGCATGCCTACCGGTGCGGTGAAGGGTGTGCTGAACATGCTCAAGAGCCTGCGCAAGCAGTACCCCGACAGCCCCTTCGCCGTGGTCTTCGATGCCAAGGGCGGTACCTTCCGCGACGAGCTGTTCGCCGAGTACAAGGCCAACCGCCCGTCCATGCCGGACGAGTTGCGCGTGCAGGTCGAGCCGCTGCACGCCAGCGTACGCGCCCTGGGCCTGCCGCTGCTGTGCGTGGAGGGGGTCGAGGCCGACGACGTGATCGGCACCCTGGCCCGCCAGGCCGCGGCGCAGCAGCGCGACGTGGTGATCTCCACCGGCGACAAGGACATGGCGCAGTTGGTCTGCCCGCACGTTACGCTGGTCAACACCATGACCGGAAGCGTCTACGACATCGATGGCGTGAAAGAGAAATTCGGTGTCGGTCCCGAGCTGATCATCGATTACCTGGCGCTGATGGGCGACAAGGTCGACAACATCCCCGGCGTGCCCGGTGTAGGCGAAAAGACCGCGCTGGGCCTGCTGGTCGGCGTCGGCGGTGGCCTCGACGTGCTCTACGCCAACCTCGACAAGGTGCCCGAGCTGCCGATCCGCGGCGCCAAGAGCCTGCCGGCCAAGCTCGAGGAACACCGCGAGATGGCCTATCTCTCCTACCAGCTGGCCACCATCAAGACCGATGTGCCGCTGAACATCGAGATCGATTCGCTGCACCCGGGCGAGCCGGATCAGGCGACCCTGGTGCAGCTGTACGGCGAGCTCGAATTCAAGGCCTGGCTCGACGAGCTGTTGCGTCAGAACAAGGCCCTGGCCGCCAAGGCCGCCGTGCCGGCCGGCGACCTGTTCGCCGAGCCTGCCGGGCTGGCAACCGAGCAAGCGTCCGAGACCCCTCCGATGGGCGCCGGCGATTACGAGCTGGTGCTGGAGCAGGCACAGTTCGACGCCTGGCTGAAGAAGCTGGAGCAGGCCGAGCTGATCGCCTTCGACAGCGAAACCACCAGTATCGACGCGCAGCAGGCGCAGCTGGTCGGTCTGTCCTTCGCGGTCAAGGCCGGCGAGGCTGCCTACGTGCCGCTGGCGCACAGCTATATGGGCGTGCCGCAGCAGCTCGACCGCGACGCCGTGCTCAAGGCGCTCAAGCCGATCCTCGAAGACCCGGCCAAGGCCAAGGTCGGCCAGCACGCCAAGTACGACATCAACGTCCTGGCCAATGCCAGCACGCCCATCGCCGTGCAGGGCGTGGCCTTCGATACCATGCTCGAATCCTACGTGCTCGATTCCACCGCCACGCGCCACGACATGGACAGCCTGGCGCTGAAATACCTGGGCCACAGCACCATCCGCTTCGAGGACATCGCCGGCCGGGGCGCCAAGCAGCTGACCTTCGACCAGATCGCCCTGGAGCAGGCCGGCCCTTACGCCGCCGAGGACGCCGACGTGACCCTGCGCCTGCACCAGGAGCTTTGGGGCAGGCTTGAGGCCGTGCCGTCACTGGCCAAGGTGCTGCGCGAGATCGAAATTCCGCTGGTGCCGGTGCTCGCGCGCATCGAGCGCAACGGCGCGCTGGTCGATGCCAAGCTGCTCGGCGAGCAGAGCGTCGAGCTGGGCGAAAAACTGGTGGAACTGGAGCGCAAGGCCTTCGAGATCGCCGGCGAGGAATTCAACCTGGCCTCGCCCAAGCAGCTGGGCGTGATCCTCTATGAAAAACTCGGCTACCCGGTAATCAGCAAGACCGCCAAGGGCCAGCCCTCCACTGCCGAGGCAGTACTCGCCGAGCTGGCCGAGCAGGACTTCGAGCTGCCCAAGGTGCTGATGCAGTACCGCTCCCTGAGCAAGCTCAAGAGCACCTACACCGACAAGTTGCCGGAGCAGATCAACCCGCGCACCGGGCGCATCCACACCAGCTACCACCAGGCGGTGGCGGCGACCGGCCGTCTGTCGTCGAGCGACCCGAACCTGCAGAACATCCCAATCCGCACCGCCGAGGGCAGGCGTATTCGCCAGGCGTTCGTCGCGCCCAAGGGCTACAAGATGATGGCGGCGGACTATTCGCAGATCGAGCTGCGCATCATGGCCCACCTGGCCAAGGACGAAGGCCTGCTCGACGCCTTCCGCCATGATCTGGACGTGCACAAGGCCACTGCCGCCGAAGTGTTCGGCGTGGCGCTGGAGGAGGTGACCAGCGACCAGCGGCGCAAGGCCAAGGCCATCAACTTCGGCCTGATCTACGGCATGAGCGCCTTCGGCCTGGCCAAGCAGATCGACGTCGAGCGCAAGGAGGCGCAGGCCTATATCGACCGCTACTTCGCGCGCTATCCCGGCGTGCTGAGCTACATGGAGCGCACCCGCGCGCAGGCTGCCGAGCAGGGCTATGTGGAGACCGTGTTCGGTCGCCGCCTGTACCTGCCGGAGATCCACGCGCAGAACCAGGCCATGCGCAAGGGCGCCGAGCGCGCGGCGATCAACGCGCCGATGCAGGGCACTGCGGCGGACATCATCAAGCGCGCGATGATCGCTGTGGATGACTGGCTGCAAGGCAGCGGCATCGACGCCCGCATCATTCTCCAGGTGCACGACGAACTGGTTCTCGAGGTTCGCGAGGATCTGCTCGAAGAGGTCGGCGCCCAGCTCAAGGTGCTGATGGGTGGGGCCGCGCAGCTGGATGTGCCACTGCTGGTGGAAGTCGGCGTAGGCGCCAACTGGGACGAAGCGCATTGACCCGCGCGAAGCGGCGCGAGGCCGCGGCAGCTCTGGCTTATGGTCTTGAGGGCTGAATCGACGCTTTCTTATGGCAAATGGTTTTTAAGAAGGCGATGAACTTTCCGCGGCGCCGCCCGGTCAGAGCTCATGAATGGCCGCAAAGCCCTTCAATGCTCCTTTGTTGTGTTAAGTGTTGGCAGACATCTGAACCCCGCCCTAGCGGTTCAGACCTTAAACCCCGAACTTCTCCCTCCCCATACGAAGCTCGGGGTTTTTTTTGCCTGCAGAAAAGTGCCGTACGCGCATTCAGATGGTGATCTCCCCTAGCGGGAGAGGGCGGCTACAGTTCCGTAGGGTGCGCTGTGCGCACCGGATACTCTCTACGGTCTCGGTGCGCACAGCGCACCCTACTTCAGGCCTCCTCGGCGCTTTCTTCATCCTCTTGCGGCAACAGGTCCAGCCAGCCGGCCAGTACCATCTGTGCCTCTTCCACGCCCATGCGCTTGGGCGCCGAGAACAGCTGGATGCTGATGCCCTCGCCCCACTGCTTGCGGATTTCCTGACGCACCTTGAGCAATGCGTTCTTCGCCGCGCCGAAGGCCAGCTTGTCGGCCTTGGTCAGCAGGATGTGCAGCGGCATGCCGCTGGCCACCGACCAGTCCAGCATCATCCGGTCGAACTCGGTCAGCGGGTGGCGGATATCCATCATCAACACCAGGCCGCAGAGGCTCTCGCGACTGCCCAGGTAGGCTTCCAGGTGCTTCTGCCAGTGCTGCTTGAGCGGGATCGGCACCTTGGCGTAGCCGTAGCCGGGCAGGTCCACCAGGCGGCGCTCGTCATCCAGGCGGAAGAAATTGAGCAGCTGGGTACGACCCGGGGTTTTCGAGGTGCGCGCCAGGCTGGCATGGGTCAGGGTGTTCAGCGCGCTCGACTTGCCGGCGTTGGAGCGGCCGGCGAAAGCCACTTCCAGGCCGCTGTCCTCGGGGCACTGATCGACCTTGGCGGCACTGATGAGGAAGCTGGCCTGCTGGCACAGTCCGATGATGGGATTCTTCGGGAGCATGGGGGTATCCGGTGGGTGCCTCGATTCCCGTTCAGCGGTACGAGGACTTGCGACATTTCCGCGCACCTGCGGCACGCCGGGGGGCGCGGCAAGCGGCGTCGTTTCCGTTTCAGCGTTGCCAGTATATAATGCCGCAGATTTTGTGTGCGCTTTGTCCCACCCGCAGGAACCCGATTAAGGGGAACGATCAAAGGCTCTGCTCGATAGAAGGCAGGACGTTTCCCTCCCTGATGAGGTCGATCTGATGAAGAAAATGCTGCTCGCGGCTGCCGTTTTGATGTTGTCTTTCAATGGCCATGCCGCTCAGGATCCACAAGCCGTGTACGACCGCTCCTGTGGCGTCTGCCACAATGGCCAGATTCCCACCGCGCCGCTCAAGGGCGACAAGGCCGCCTGGGAACCACGTCTGGCCAAGGGTATGGATGCACTGGTGGAGAGCGTCACCAATGGTTTGAATGCCATGCCGCCGCGCGGTCTGTGCATGGACTGCACCGCAGAGGACTACCAGGCGGTCATCAAGCTGATGACCGAATGAGTGGGCCCGCCCGATAACCTTCTCTCTTAGCCGTAATTGGATTAGCTGATGAACAAAGTACTCGTGAGTCTGCTGTTGACCCTGGGCCTCACCGGCGTGGCACAGGCTGCTGGCGATGCCGAAGCCGGTCAGGGCAAAGTCGCTGTCTGTGGTGCCTGCCATGGTGCCGATGGCAACAGCCCCGCGCCAAACTTCCCCAAGCTGGCCGGTCAGGGCGAGCGCTACTTGCTCAAGCAGCTGCACGACATCAAGTCCGGTGCGCGTCCGGTGGTCGAGATGACCGGCATGCTGGACAACCTCAGCGATCAGGACATGGCCGATATCGCCGCCTACTTCGCCAGCCAGCAGATGAGCGTCGGCGCTGCCGATCCGAAGCTGGTCGAGCGCGGCGAAGCGCTGTTCCGCGGCGGCAAGCTGGAAGAGGGCATGCCGGCCTGCACCGGTTGCCATTCGCCTGATGGTGCCGGTCTGGCCGCCGCTGGTTTCCCGAAGCTGGGTGGCCAGCACGCCGCTTACGTGGCCAAGCAGCTGACCGATTTCCGCGAGGGCGACCGCACCAACGACGGCGACGCGATGATCATGCGTGCCATCGCTGCCAAGCTGAGCAACAAGGATATCGAGGCGGTTTCCAGCTTCATCCAGGGTCTGCACTAAGCGGTTGTTGCAAGCGACCACTGTTGCAGTTGGTAAGACAAAGGGTGGCCGCGGCCACCCTTTTTCATTTGCGCCGCGGCTACAATGGCCGGAACCTGCCTCGTGTCATCCGGTCTTACTAGCGATTCGCCACGAGGCGATGCCTACTACCAAGGAGTACCCCATGCGTAACCTGATTCTCGGCGCCGCTCTGGCCATCAGCAGCCTGTTCGGGATCACCGCTCATGCCGAGCCGGTGGCTGGCCAGCAGTACGTCGAGCTGAAGAGCCCGGTGCCGGTGTCCAAGCCTGGCAAGGTCGAGGTGGTGGAGCTGTTCTGGTACGGCTGCCCGCATTGCTACCAGTTCGAAGCGACCCTCAACCCCTGGGTCGAGAAGCTGCCGGACGACGTCAACTTCGTGCGCATCCCCGCCCTGTTCGGCGGTATCTGGAACGTCCACGGCCAGGCGTTCATCACCCTGGAAATGATGAAGGTCGAGCACAAGGTGCATGACGCCGTGTTCACCGCCATCCACCAGGAGAAGAAGAAGCTGGGCTCCGCCGAGGAATTCGCCGACTTCGTCGCCACCCAGGGTGTCGATCGCGACGCCTTCCTCAAGACCTTCAACTCCTTCGCCGTCAAAGGCCAGATGGAAAAGGCCAAGAAGCTGGCCATGGCCTACCAGATCACCGGTGTGCCGGTGATGATCGTCGGCGGCAAGTACCGCTTCGACCTGGGCTCGGCCGGTGGCCCGCAGCAGACCCTCGAGGTCGCCGACCACCTGATCGCCAAGGAGCGCGCCGCGCTTTAAGCGGCCGCGGGCGCCGAGCATGTTGCGCCGCTGGCGAAAGACTCGTGCGGTTGGCCTGTGCGACCCACGGGTCAACCCGCACTGCCAGCCCAACGCCGAATGGCCCAGCGACGGCCTGTTGCGTCTGCTCAGTTTCAACGTGCAGGTCGGCATCAACACCCAGCGTTACCATCACTACCTGACCCGCAGCTGGCAGCATCTGCTGCCGCATGCCGGACGTGCCGGCAATCTGCAGCGCATCGGCGACCTGCTCGCCGACTTCGATCTGGTCGCCCTGCAGGAGGTCGATGGCGGCAGCCTGCGTTCGGGCTACGTCAATCAGGTGGAATATCTGGCCCAGCAGGGCGCCTTTCCCTACTGGTATCAGCAGCTCAATCGCAACCTCGGGCGCTTCGCCCAGCACAGCAACGGCGTGCTCAGCCGTCTGCGTCCGACCCTGCTGGAGGATCACCCGCTGCCGGGGCCACCAGGGCGCGGGGCGATTTTCCTGCAGCTGGGCGAGGGCGAACACGCCCTGTGCGTGGTGATGATGCACCTCGCCCTGGGCGCGCGTACCCGTACCCGGCAGCTGGCCTACATCCGCGAGCGGGTCGGCGAGTTCCGCCACCTGGTGTTGATGGGCGACATGAACACCCATGCCGTCGACCTGCTGGAGAACTCGCCGCTGCGCGATCTCGGCCTGATCGCCCCGCAGGCCGAAGCGACCTTCCCCAGCTGGCGGCCACAGCGCTGCCTGGACCATATCCTGCTCAGTTCCGAACTCGAACTGGGGCGCGTCGACGTGCTCAGCCAGCCGATTTCCGACCACCTGCCGGTGGCCGTGGAAATCCGTCTGCCGGGCGCTCAGAATGCTGCGCCAATGCCTATGCTGAAGACGCCATCCCCTGAGTAAGTCGTATGAGCGATGACGCGCAACGCTGGAAAGACAAATACCTGAGCAGCCTGGAGCAGCAGGAAAAGCTCGAGCGGCGCTGGGAGCTGCGCCTGGATCTGCTGCGCCGTGGCCTGGTGCGCAGCAGCCTGGCCGCCGAGGGGGCGGACAAGGCGGTCGACCAGTGCATGCAGGAGATGCGCGACATCTTGCGCCGCGACGACATGGATGCCGCGCTGGGCGGTTTGATTCCGCGCCTGGAAAGGGCCGTACTGGATTCGGAGCAGCGTCGCCAGCAGCGCGCCGAAGAGGCGACGGCGGCGCTGGCCGGCCTGGTCGAGCAGCTGCAGCGCCTGCAGCCGCCGCGCGAGGTACGCAAGGCGCTGAAGAGCCTCGGCAAGCAGTTGCAGGCCGCCGTGGGTCAGCAGCATCAGCTGCCGGCGCTGCTCAGCCAGCTGCGCAACCTGCAGGGACAGGCGCTGACCGTGCTGCAGGCGCCGGCCCAGGAACAGCCGGGGTTGCTGCAGCGTCTGTTCGGCAGTCGTGGCGATGCCGCCGAACAGGCGCAACCGGCCGAACAGGTGGCTGCCGCTGCTGGCGAGACGCAGCAGATCGCCGCCGAACTCCTCGACTCGCCGGCCGCACCGGTGCCCGCGCCTGCCGCCGCACTCAGTACTGCCGCGCCTGCACGATCGTCATTGGCGCCGCGGGCGGCGCTGGACAGCCTGCCGCTGCCGCCCGGCCTGGTGCCGCAGCCCGAGGATGAGGATAGCCCCTTCTCGCTGCCGACCAGCGAGCCGGGCTACAGCGCCGTGGCGCCGCATATCGCCAGCAGCCTGCGCAGCCTGCTCGATGAGCTCGAACTGCCGGCCCGGCATCGGCCGCAGGGCGAAGCCCTGCGTCTGCGCCTGGAAGGTGGCCTGAACTGGTACGAACTGGTGCCGGTGCTGGATGACCTGGCGGTGCTGGTGCTGGCCGTGACCGACAGCGGTCAGCGCGAATTCGCCGGCTACCTCAAGCAGCTCAACGAGCGGCTGGAAGCCTTCCTCGGCACCCTCAGCGAGGCGCACGAAGGCTACAGCGCGTCGGTGGAAAGCGCGCGCAGCTTCAACCAGGAGCTGCGCGACCAGGTCACCGATCTGCAGAACCGCGTGCAGGAGGCTGCCGATCTGGAGGCACTCAAGCAGGCGCTGGAGCAGCGCCTGGACGGTCTGCTGCAGAGCGTCAGCGTGCATCAGCGCCAGCGCGACAGTCGCGAGGAGGAAGTGGCCGAGCGCCTGCAGGGACTGGTGCAGCGTGTCGCCGACATGGAGCGCGAGGCGCAGCAGTTTCGCGAACACATCGAGGAGCAGCGGCAGAAGTCCCTGCTCGATCCGCTCACCGGGTTGCCCAACCGGGCGGCCTGGAGCGAGCGCCTGGAGCTGGAAGTGGCTCGCCGCGCGCGCTACGGCGGGGAGCTGCTGCTGGCGGTGCTCGACGTCGACCATTTCAAGCGCATCAACGACGGCTACGGGCACCTGGCCGGCGACCGGGTGCTGAAGATCATCGCCGGCGAACTGCACAAGCGCCTGCGCAAGACCGACTTCATCGCCCGTTTCGGTGGCGAGGAATTCGTGCTGCTGATTCCGGCCACTCCGCTGGAGGGTGGCATGCAGTTGCTGGAAACCCTGCGCGCCGCCATCGAGGCCTGTCCGTTTCACTTCAAGGGCGAGCCGGTGACCATCACCCTCTCCACCGGCCTTGCCGAATTCCGCGACGGCGAGAGCGCCGAGGCGGTATTCGAGCGTGCCGATCAGGCGCTGTACCGGGCCAAGGGCAACGGGCGCAATCGCGTCGAACTGGGCTGAGGCCCGCCGCTGCCGCCTCAGTGGTCGGCCAAGGCCGCCTGCCGTCTGGTCTGCGTCTTGCCGTGGGCCTCTTCCTCGTCCTGCAGCGGCACCTCGTTGCCCTGTGCGTCATACAGCTTGCCGCCGATGAAATGGTCGCCCTCATGCAGGGCGGCGATGTCGCGATAGCGCAGGCTGCGCTCGGTACCGGCCACGAACACCGACTGCTGGTCGGAATTGCCCGCGGTGAAATGGTTGAACAGCAGGTTGAGCAGGATCGCCATGATCGCCGCCGAGCTGATGCCGGAGTGGAAGATGGTCTCGAACCAGGCCGGGAAGTGATGGTCGAAGCTCGGCATGGCGATGGGGATCATGCCGAAACCGACCGAGGTGGCGACTATCACCAGGTTCATGTTGTTGCGGTAGTCGACCTTGGCCAGGGTACGGATACCGCTGGCAGCGACCGTGCCGAACAGCACGATACCCGCGCCGCCCAGCACCGAGGTCGGCACCGCGGCGATGACCCGGCCCATGATCGGCAGCAGGCCGAGGGTGACCAGAATCAGGCCGCCGGTGGCCACCACGTAGCGGCTTTTCACCCCGGTCACGGCCACCAGGCCGACGTTCTGGGCGAAGGCGCTCTGGGTGAAGGAGCCGAACAGCGGCGCCACCATGCTGGCGATCATGTCGGCGCGCAGGCCGTTGCCGAGGCGTTTGGAGTCCACCTTGGTATCGATGATGTCGCCCACCGCGAGGATGTCGGCCGAGGTTTCCACCAGGATCACCATTACCACGATCAGCATCGAGACGATCGCCGCCACCTCGAATACCGGCATGCCGAAGTGCAGCGGCGCCGGGAAGGCCAGCACCGGGCCTTCGCCGACCCGGGAGAAGTCGGCCATGCCGAAGGCCAGCGCCACCAGGGTGCCGATGACCATCGCCAGCAGGATCGACAGACGCGAGATGGTGGCGCTGCCGACCTTGCTCAGCAGCAGCACCGTGGCCAGGGTGAAGGCCGCCAGGCCGATGTTGCCCATGCTGCCGAAGTCCGCCGCGGCGCTGTTGCCGCCCATGGCCCAGCGCGCGGCCACCGGCATCAGCGTCAGGCCGATGGTGGTGATGACGATGCCGGTCACCAGCGGGGGGAAGAACTTGGTGATCTTGGAGAACACCGGCGTGATCAGCAGGCCGATCAGCGCCGCGCCTATCACCGCGCCGAACACCACCGGCAGGCCGCCTTCGCCGCCATTGGCGCCGACTATCGCGACTATGGTGGCGACGCTGGCGAAGGACACGCCCTGCACCAGCGGCAACTGGCAGCCGAAGAAGGGCAGACCCAGGGTCTGCAGCAGGGTGGCCGCGCCGCCGACGAAAAGCGAGGCGGCGATCAGCAGGCCGATGTCCGCAGGCGACAGGCCGGCCGCCTGACCGACGATCAAGGGCACCGCGACGATGCCGCCATACATGGTCAGTACGTGCTGCAGGCCGTAGAGAAGATTGGAGCCGATACCGAGGTTCTCGTCCTCGGGGCGCTGAGGGGTGGAGGTCATGGGCAAGCTACTCGCTGTTGTTCTTGTGTGCGTACTGTAGACACTTAATGGCTATATTGGCTACAGCTTTGTATACATTTCTTTCTGCGAGCGCTTCGGGAACGCTTTGCCTGGAGGTGGTCACAAAAATGCCCCGGTACCGAGTCCGCGTTGCAACCTGACCTGGCGGCCGGCTCGCTGGGATGCCCCCTCAGGCCCTAGACTATGCGTCCCTGTCATCGGAGACGCCCATGGACATCTTCAGCATCGCCGTGCTGATCTTTTTGGTCACCGACCCTTTCGGCAACATCGCCATCTATATCGCCGCGCTGAAGAACGTCGCGCCGCGCCGACGCCTGTGGATCGCTGCGCGCGAGCTGCTGTTCGCCCTCGGCCTGCTGCTGCTGTTCCTCACCTTTGGTGACAAATTCCTCTCCAGCCTCGGGCTGTCGCGCGAGGCAACCGCCATTGCCGGCGGTATCATCCTGTTCGTCATCGCCATGCGCCTGATCTTTCCCAGCCCGCAGGGCCTGCTCGGCGACGTGCCGGATGGCGAGCCGATGCTGGTGCCGCTGGCCACGCCGGCGGTGGCCGGGCCCTCGGCCCTGGCAGTGCTGATGACCCTGCGCAACACTCACACCGGGCCGCTCTGGGAGCTTTACCTGGCGGTCATCCTGGCGTGGGCGGCGACGGCATTCATCCTGCTGCAGGCGTCGTTCCTGCAGCGTTTTCTCGGTAATCGCGGGTTGATGGCGGTGGAACGACTGATGGGCATGCTGCTGATCATGCTCAGCGTCGACATGCTGCTGGACAACCTGCAGAGCGTATTCGGTCACGCATGAAGTCTCTCAGCCTTGCCCTGCTTCTTGTCCTGCTCGCCGGTTGCACCGGCGGGCTGCGCATCGACGACAGCCACACCGCAACGGGGCAGAACAGCCGCGTGCAGTACGTGGTGCTGCACTACACCTCGGCCGATCTGCAGCGTTCGCTGAATCTGCTGACGCAGACCGAGGTGAGCAGCCATTACCTGATCGGCGACGCGCCGCCGACCGTCTACCGCCTGGTGGACGAGAATCGCCGCGCCTGGCACGTCGGCGTCAGCGAGTGGCAGGGGCGGACCTGGCTCAACGCTTCGACCATCGGCATCGAGCTGGTCAACCAGGGGTACTACGAGACCCCGGCCGGTCGTTACTGGCAGCCGTTCGCCCCGCAACAGATCGACACCCTGATCGTGCTGCTCAAGGACATCGTGCAGCGCCACCAGCTGCCGCTGGGCTCGATCATCGCCCACAGCGACGTGGCGCCGCAGCGCAAGGTCGATCCAGGGCCGCTGTTCCCCTGGAAGCGGCTGGCTGACGAAGGCCTGGTGCCCTGGCCGGACGAGGCGCGGGTGGCGCGGCAGCAGGCGCTGTTCGCCATCAGCCTGCCCGGCATCGAGTGGTTCCAGGAGCAGCTGGCGCAGCAGGGCTACACCGTGCCCCGGCATGGCGAGCTGGACGAAGCCACGCGCAATGTCATTGCCGCCTTCCAGATGAAGTACCGCCCGGCCAACTACGATGGCCAGCCGGACGCCGAAACCGCAGCGCGGCTGCTGGTGCTCAACCAGCAGGCGGCGGGTTAGCGCTCAGGCAGGTGTCGTGCCGATCAGGCGCGAATCGGCCAGCGCCGCGCTGCGGTGCACGGTGGCGGCCTGGTATTCGGGGTCGGCCAGCATGCTCAGAAAGGCGGCGGTCGAGGGATAGCGCACCAGCACGAGCTGGTCCCAGTGCTCCCCGGCCGGCGCGATCAGGGCCATGTGGGCATTGGCCAGCAGCTGCACCTCGCCACCCACGCCGCGTACCTTGCTCAGTGCCGTGCGGCTGTAGCGGGCGTAGGCGTCATGGCCACTGCAGGGCGCATGTGCGCTGTCGGCGGGATACGCGGCCTGGTCGTTGAAGCGCAACAGGTTGAGCATCAGGATCGGCGTGTCGCTTGGCATGCGCGTGGCGAATTCGGCCAGATCGGCTCGGCTGGGATCGATGCTGGGCATGGCAGGTCCTTGCTTGTGGTGTTGCGCCGAGCCTGGCCTTGCCGCCGGGCGGCGGCAAGGGTTATCGATACCCCTGATGCCGCACGATCCGTGCGGCTGAGCGCGGCAGTCGGTCAGCGCAACCCAGGGTGGAAGTCCCGCGCGTCCCGTGCCCAGCTGTCGAGCACCGGCTTGAGGTCATCCAGCGTGAGCTGGGTGCTGCTGTTTTCCAGCGTCAGGCCATGGCCCTTGCGCACCACCCGGACCATCGGCTCGCTGTTGCGGGCGTCCAGCGCCTCCAGTTCGATGAAGATCTCGCTGTCGCGGTCGCGCGTGCCCGCGGCGGTTGTCGCAGCCGCCACGACCAGGGCGACGGGGATCACCTCGTAGGCCTTGAGCCCCTCGGTGGCCACCGTCACGCCGGTGATGGCGCTGCGCAGTACCAGGCTGTCCATGGTCGGTTCGCTGAGCACCTTCATGCGCCCCTGCACTTCGCGTATCAACGCCTGATGCAGGTAATTGCGCACCTCCTCCAGGGTTTGTGCGCTGATCTGCTCGTTGGGCACGGGCTGGGGATGGAAGGTGGGTTTCTCGATGTACACCGCGCTGTAGCTTTCGGCCTTGAACTGCGGCGAGATCCAGCGCAGTACGGGCGCGCCGGTGGCCGAGGTGGCTGGCTGGAGCTGCGAATAATCGGCGAGGTAGCCCGAAAACTGCGTGGGGCTGGTGGTCTGGCTGGCGCAACCGCTCAGCAGCAAGCCAGCAAACAGAAGGCAAAGCGGGTTGGCACGGCGCATCGCAGACTCTCCTGTCCAGGGATCTGCGTCCAGCCTAGATGCCGCTCCGCTTGTTCGCCAGTTCCTCCAGGCGACGGGCGAGCACCGTGAGATCGTAGGGTTTGACGATGCTGTCGGTGGCGGCGGCCGTATCGCGGGCGCGCACCTCGTCGAGCAGCTCGCGCTCGTTGTAGCCACTGGCGAACAGTACCGGCAGGGTGGGGCGCAGCTTGCGCGCAGCCTCGACCAGCGCACGCCCGTCCATGTCGGGCAGGCCGATGTCGCTCATCAGCAGATCGCAGGGCTGATCGCTCTGCAAAAGTGCCAGTGCGCTGCTGCCGTCGCGCAGGGCCTGCACGCGATAGCCGAATTCTTCGAGTACCTGCGCAGTGAGCTGGCGAACGACGTCGTCGTCCTCGACCAGTACGATGGTCTTGACGATGGCGGAGCCGGTTTCGGTCATGGGACTCTCTGTTTCGGCGCGCAGAATACGCAAATGTTTGGCAAACTTCGGGGTCTGCGGGCGGTCAGTGTGCCACAGGCCTTCAGGATAGATAAGCAGAAGCGAGACATCGAATGGACGTCCCAGTGTCGAACGAGTCCGCAATGGACGAAAAGAGCTTTCGCCGCATTCTCAACCGTAACGTCGGCCTGCCGCTTGGTCTGGGCCTGGTCAGCGCCCTGTTCTTCGCGGTGCTGATCGGCTACCTGCTCAACGTGATCCGCTGGGTCGAGCACACCGATCAGGTGCTGAACCGGGCCAGCGAGGTGTACAAGCTGACACTCGACCTGGAGACCGGCATGCGCGGCTTCCTGCTCAGCGGCCGCGAGGACTATCTGGCGCCCTACGAGCTGGCCCGCGGCAAGTACCGCCCATTGGTCGAGCAGATGATCACCATGGTCAAGGACAATCCGCCCCAGGCGCAGCGCCTCGAGCGTCTGCTGGCCATGCAGGCGCAGTGGGATGCCTTCGCCCAGGAGGTGATCGCCAGCCGTCGCAACGGCCGCGATATTCTCGAAGAGGTGGGCAGCGGCCGCGGCAAGAACCTCACCGATGGCATGCGCGGAGAGCTGGATGCCTTCATCAGCAGCGAACGTGACCTGCGCCGGCACCGCAATGCCCAGGTCAGCAGCGCCACCACCTGGGGCGCCGGCATCTATCTGGTGGTCAGCATCCTGTTCAGCGCCCTGCTGGCCCTGTTCGGCCGGCGCGAGCTGCTGAACCTTTCGCACACCTATTCCGCGGCGCTGGGCAAGCAGGCCGAGTACGCCGAGGAGCAGCATCAGCGGGCCTGGCTGCGCGGCGGACAGACGCAACTGTCGGAGCGCCTGCTGGGCCAGCCGCAGGTCAACGAGCTGGCCGAGCGCTCGCTGGTATTCCTCGCCGAATACCTCGACTGCGTGGTCGCCGCGCTGTACCAGCGCGATGCCCGCAGCGGCGACCTGCGGCGTATCGCAGGCTATGGTTTCAGCGAGGGCGAGGCTCTCAGGGACGAGTTCTACCGCGGCGAGGGCCTGGTCGGGCAGGCCGCCCAGCGGCGCCGCCTGGTGTGTCTGGACAACCTGCCCGCAGACTACATCAAGGTCACCTCGGGCCTGGGCGATGGCCAGCCCGTGAGTGTCGCCCTGGTGCCGCTGCAGTCGGAGGATCGCGTCAACGGCGTGCTCGAGCTGGCATTCATGCGCGTGCTCGAGCCTCGCGAGCGCGAGTTTCTCGAATCCATTTCCGCCAGCGTCGGCACCGCGCTGGAAGCATCGCTCTATCGCCAGCGCCTGCAGGAGGTGCTGGCCGACACCCAGCAGCTCAACGAGGAGCTGCAGACCCAGCAGGAAGAACTGCGCGCCGCCAACGAGGAGCTGGAGCAGCAGGCCCGTGTGCTCAAGGAGTCCCAGGCCCACCTGGAGACCCAGCAGGCCGAGCTGGAACAGACCAACGAGAAGCTCTCCGAGCAGGCGCAGACGCTGGCCGACCAGCGCGACGAGCTGGACCAGCGCAACACCGCCCTCGGTCGCATCCAGGCGCAACTGGAAGAGCGCGCCGAGGAACTGCAGCGCGCCAGCCGCTACAAGTCCGAGTTCCTCGCCAACATGAGTCACGAGCTGCGCACACCGCTGAACAGCTCGCTGATCCTGGCCAAGCTGCTGGCGGAAAACGCCCGGGGCAACCTCGACGAGGAGCAGGTCAAGTTCGCCGAGTCCATCTACTCGGCCGGTAACGACCTGCTCAACCTGATCAACGACATTCTCGACATCGCCAAGGTCGAGGCGGGCAAGCTCGAGGTGCGCCCCGAGCGCACGCCGCTGGCCGGCATGCTCGAGAGCCTGAGCGACGTGTTCGAGCCGCTGGCACGCGAGCGCGGCCTGAGCTTCGAAATCGAGCGCCAGGCCGAGCTGCCGCAGACGCTGTTCACCGATCGCCAGCGTGCCGAGCAGATCCTGCGCAATCTGCTGTCCAACGCCTTCAAGTTCACCGACCGCGGTGGCGTGACCCTGCGCGTGTCGCGCCACGACGAGCAGACCCTGGCGTTTGCCGTGAGCGACAGCGGTATCGGCATCGCCCCGGATCAGCAGGAGGTGATCTTCGAGGCCTTCCGCCAGGCCGACGGCACCACCAACCGCCGTTACGGCGGTACCGGCCTGGGGCTGTCCATCTCGCGCGATCTGGCCGGCCTGCTCGGCGGCTCCATCGGCGTCAGC